>JBBTCR010000082.1:0-1647 GCA_038043105.1 Bacteroidota bacterium | reverse complement strand
CTTTGGGCGACTCTACGGCATGCCAAGGCCGGAATACCAAGGTAGAATCAACGAGCTCTTGAAGCTGTTCGCGTTGGAGCACAAGGCCAGCCATCTGTTTCGCGACTATTCGACCGGAACTCGGAAGAAATTTGCCCTCATAAGAGCTCTGGTGCATCGTCCCAAGATTGTACTGCTTGATGAGCTAACCAACAGCCTGGATGTCTCTTCAACTCAAAGCGTCAAGTCCTTCGTGAGAGAATATGTTGCTTCTCAGAGTGGTTGTGCCGGCGTGTGGAGTACCCACCGGCTTGAGGAAATAGTCGAAGTCTGCGACAAGCTGCTCGTTATTGACAAGGGGCGCGTGAGTTTCTTTGGCTCTATCAGCGACCTGAAGAATTGCAGTGATGGTAAAACGGGTGACTCCAAAGATGGACTGACGTGACCCCCGAAAACTGTACCATTGCGGATTAGAGGGTATCCGATAACATTAGTCGGGTTTTTGTTGAAAGGGATACCCAAATGAAACGCAAGTTGCACACAGCAGAACAGATCGTCAACAAGTTAAGACAGGCAGATGCGGCTATTGCCTCGGGCGGCACCATCGAGGAGGTCTGCAAGCAATTGGGCATCAGCGAGGCGACGTACTACAACTGGCGCAGGCAATACGGGCAGATGAAGCTCGACCAAGTCAGGCAACTCAAGTCGCTGGCGAAACAGAACATTCAGCTCAAGAAGTTGGTAGCGGAACTTTCGCTGGACAAGGCGGTGCTCGAAGAGGCGTTACGGGGAAACTGCTGAGCCCGGCTCGGAAACGCAAGACAGTCGAACAAATCCAGGATAAGATGGAGCTTTCCGAACGTCGGGCGTGCAGTGTGCTGGAGCAGCCGAGGATGACTCAGCGTTACGAGCCGAAACAGGCGGACAAAGACAAGGTGTTGGTTGCTGCGATGAAACGGTTGGCAAAGAAGCACCCTCGTTATGGCTATCGGTTCATCACGGCCAAGCTGCGTCAGGAAGGTTGGCAAGTTAACAAAAAGAGAGTTCAGCGACTATGGCGAAAGGAGGGCTTACAAGTGCCTTATAGACGCAAAATAAAGAAATCCCGGGGCAGTTCGCAAAACGCCTGTTTTGTGAAAATGGCCGAGTTCATCAACCACGTCTGGACATATGACTTTATTGAGGACCGGACCGAAGACGGCAGAAAGCTCAAGTTTCTGACGGTGCTGGATGAATATACGCGTGAGTCTCTGGCGATTGAGGTTGGCCGTTCGATCCGGGCCAAGGATGTGATCGCTGTCCTGGAGTACCTGTTTATGGTTCGGGGTGCTCCTGGGTTTATTCGCAGCGACAATGGGCCGGAGTTTATTGCAGATGCGATAAGGCAATGGCTTAAAGACAGGAGCGTTGGGCCGTTGTATATTGAGCCTGGCAGCCCGTGGGAGAATGGTTACGTTGAGTCGTTTCATGGGAGGTTTCGTGATGAGCTTTTGGATCGTGAGCTGTTTTACAGCGTCAAGGAGGCGAAGGTGCTTGCGGAGAGCTGGCGGCTGGAATACAATGACCATCGGCCGCACAGCAGCTTGGGGTATAAGACCCCGGCCCAGTTCGCCGCCGCGTGTATTGCTTCGGTCTCGGCTACGCCTCGACCTCAGCAATACACGACAC
>JBBTCR010000081.1:0-14208 GCA_038043105.1 Bacteroidota bacterium | reverse complement strand
ACTGGATGCGGCAGTTCCTGAAGCCATCCATTGTTCGCGAATGCACCGTCGCCCACGTAATGGCTCTGATGCAGCGAAACGACGAATCCGTCCAAACCCGGGGGGCGCAGATTGGCAAGGGCCTCCGGTCGGAACGTGAGTTCACCACCGGCTTTTTCGTCCGCCGATATCACACCATCATGGAGTGCAGCGTACCAAAATGTCTTGAAGTCAACTTTTCTGTTGAGCTTTGGGAACACATCCTTTTCCCAATTGTTCATCAGATACTCGTGATACTGTGTCTCCTTGAAGGAGCCTTTGCCGCTCATCCACGTCAGGAGCACGGCTTCCTTCTGTCGAGTATCATATAACGGAGCGATCACAGGCTGTTGAAATGAGTAGACTCCAGTCCGCACCTTGAAATCACCCCACGACTCAAACGCGTGATGGATTGGCAAGACATACGAGCAGGAGCGGGACGTCTCGTCCTCGGATTCTGTCAAGCTCACGGTTACGGGCACAGACTTCAGCGCTTGTTCGTAGCCGAACGCTTTTGGGAGATGATAGACTGGGTTCGTCCCAAAATGGACGACCATCCCTACCTGACCCGACTTCATCCGGCCAACGAGGGACTCAATTTCAGAAGCGGGAGCGAGTGAAGAAAAGAGAACTGACCGAGCGGCAGTATCGTACAGTCGAGTGTTGCCAAGGATCTCATTGAGGTAATTGACCGCGACATGGACTTCAACTGGGGGCACATCCCCCGCGTGAACGATCGACTCTCCGGCGTGTTCGATGAGATCAGCGACCAGATGCTGCAAGATTTCGAGCGATAAAGAATACTTCTCGGCAAAGGATGTCAGCGAGACTGGAGGTAGCTGATTCGAGAGCGCACCTCGCGTCATGCTTTTCTTGCGAACAACCGCGATCTCATTGATGAGCGCTAGAACAAACTCAAGTTGTGCATCAGGACGCAATCGGAGTCGGTAATCCGCATTCGCGCCCGTGAGGCTCATCGATCCCTCGACGGCGTAGAGACGATTGAACTCCTTCGACTTCATAATATCGCGGCCGTCGGTAAACTTCCGGATTTGTTCAATCGTCATTCCTTCCGTGCCGAGGAAATCCGATTCCAATGCCAGAACAACCCTTGCCCGTTCCCACGCGATCGTAGGCAAATCGGAAGCTCCATAGCACACCTCCCACGCGCGCCGACGGGTCGCATCATTGAAGAGGTCATAGACGTAGAGACGCGTCGTCGGATATTTTGCCCTGAAAGCGTTCAGTGCTTTCGCCGCGGTCGGGGATTGAATCGAATGCGTGAGGATTGCGATCTCTTTCGATGTGCCGGTGCATTCTTCGAGTTGCTGGATCACCGTTTCGTCAGCTTGTTTCCACGTCAGCGCTCCGGATTTACCCGACGCGCTGCCATAGATTGGTCCTCGAAGCCGATACGGATCATACAAATTGAGAATGTTCCCCTGACCTTTGGCGCAGATCTTCCCGAGATTCACGGGATGGTCAGGATTTCCATCCACCTTGATCGGCCTTCCTTCCCTCGTCTTGACCAGAATGCCGCATGCCTGGCCGCATCCACTGCACGTCGAAGCGTAGCTGTTTGAGACTCCCGGCGTGATCTCTTCCGGTTCCTTATTGTAGGGGACGATTTCTCCCCTATCACGATAGCTGTTGCAACCCGCCGCTGCGAAAGCGGCAGATGCAGTCAGCAGCGCCAGGAATTGCTTGCGGGACATCGTAGATAGATCAGAAAGGTCAAAGTCATCGGTGACCCCAGCCATGAATTCATCGGCCTTGGCCTCATTCACTGAGTCCTTGTCGTAGAGCCCGCGCAGGCTTTTCCAGTATCGTGACTCGCTAGACATGAGACTTCGAGCCTTCCTTTGTTCTCGGTACCGCTAATGGATTGGTGGAAATGCGAATGGGTTGGTCCTGATGGGAAGGACTGGCCTTCGTGCTCAGGATCCGCCGAATGACGCTCCCGACGAAGAACCCGCCCGCTACGCTCGCCACAAGGTAGCCGAAAAACGATCTCCGCTTCATCGGAATTGGATTGATATCCTTCACTTCAGTACTCATCTCATTCTCCTTACCGATGGCACGTGGCGCAATTATCAGGTGCTTTCTGAATGCCCGGGACATCCGTCAGAAGCTGGGGAGCATTTCGATGGCAGTTGAGGCAAGCTGTCATCGTGAACTCGGAAACTTGACTCACGACCTCCATATTCTCGACGTTGCCGTGGCAGTTGGCACAGTCAATCCCTTTGTTCACGTGGGCGCTGTGATTGAAGTAGGCAAAGTCCGGGACCTTGTGAACGCGCTTCCACGGCAAGGCTACGCCTTCTTCATAGTATTTGGTGAGCTTGATGATCTCCGGCCGGTTCTTCCGGGCAACGGTGTGGCAATTCATGCAGATTGAAACGGCTGGGACGGTTGCTTGAGGCGAGAAAGTAACTCCCGTGTGACAATACTTGCAGTCGATCCGCATCGTACCGGCATGCAGCTTGTGTGAGAAAGCTATCGGTTGAACGGGGGCATATCCGACGCCATCCCGCTCCGCGCGAGAAAGATAGTAGGTCGCCACAAACGATACGGCTGCAACGAATACCACAATGGGCAGACGAATGCGCAAAGTATAATCGAGCAACGATTTTTTCATTGCCTCAATCACTTATGAGCGACTTGATGAAAGTCAGGCAGGTAAACAGAGAAAGGGTCTCTGCAGAAGAAAACAGCCTGTTCAGACGAACCAAAAGCAAATGGCGCAACGAGTAATCTTAGGAATCATTCTTAAAATCAACCCAAATAATATAGTTTTTTCCCAAATTATGCAAATGATTTTCTCGCGCACGTGCGCCGACCAGTGGGCGGCTCGGGACAACTCAGATGTCACTCCTCGAGCGTTGAAAGGTCGCCTTCGGAGATTCCAAGGGCACGAGCTTTCAAGACGCGGCGCATGATTTTCCCGCTCCGAGTTTTTGGCAACGATTTGACAAATTCGATCTTCTCAGGCTTCGCAATGGGGCCCATCTCGTGACCGACATGCTTGCGCAGTTCCTCAGCAAGCGGCTCGCTGGGTTCGCGTCCAGCCTTGAGGATGACATACGCGTGGATGGCTACCCCTTTGATTTCGTGTGGAAGCCCAATCACCGCCGCCTCCGCAACTGCGGGATGGCTCACGAATGCCGATTCAAGCTCCGCTGTGCCGAGACGGTATCCGCTCACCTTGATGACATCATCTACTCGACCGATGATCCAAAAATATCCGTCCTCGTCTTTTTTCGCTGAGTCGCCCGCGAGATACATGCCTGGATACTTGCTCCAATACGTTTGCACATACCGATCGGGATCCTTGTAGATCGTGCGCATCATCGCCGGCCAGGGGCGTTTGATAATAAGAAATCCTTCCTCCCCGGGTTTCACCGGATTTCCTTTTTCATCAACGACATCAGCTTCCACGCCAGGATACGGACGCGCAGCCGAGCCTGGTTTTGTCGGTATCGAGGGGAGCGGTGTGATCATGAACGTACCGGTTTCTGTCTGCCACCACGTGTCCATGACCGGACATTTTTCTTTCCCGACATTCTTATGAAACCATCGCCAGGCTTCGGGATTTATCGGCTCGCCAACGCTTCCCAGTAGGCGGAGGGTCGAGAGATCGTGCCTGTTGGGCCAGGCCTCCCCAAATCTCATCAAACCCCGAATTGCCGTCGGTGTCGTGTAGAAGACCGAGACGCCGTATTTCGCAACCATGGACCACCAGCGATCCGGGAATGGATAGGTCGGCGCCCCTTCGTAGACAAACGTGGTCGCTCCGGCAATGAGCGGACCGTAGATAATGTACGAGTGCCCCGTAATCCATCCAGGATCAGCCGTGCACCACCAGCGATCTTCTTCTTTAAGATCAAAGACATCCATGAGTGTCGCATAGACGCCAACCTGATAACCGCCGTGGGTATGCAGGACAGCCTTTGGTTTTCCCGTAGTTCCGGAAGTGTAGAGAATGAAGAGAGGATCCTCCGCATCCATGACCTCCGTCTCGCACTTGCCCATATTCTTGGCCAGCGGAAGGTTCATCAGCTCGTGATACCAGAAATCGCGACCGGCCTCCATATTGACCGGCTTGCCGGTGCGTTTCACAACAACAACGTTTTCCGGCACAGCTGTGCGAGTCAGCGCTTCATCGACAATGTTCTTCAACTCAACAGTCTTTCCACCCATGTAGCCGCCATCGGCTGTGATGATGAGCTTCGACTCACTGTCTTCGATGCGCCCGTGTAGCGCCTCAACCGAGAATCCCCCATACACAACCGAGTGCACAGCACCGATCTTTGCGCACGCAAGCATCGCGACCCAGATCTCTGGAATGCGCGGCATGTAGATTGTCACGCGATCTCCCTTCGAGATTCCCATGCTTCGGAGCACGATCGTAAACTTGCACACTTCCCGATTCAACGAGTGATAGGAAAATGTTCTGACCTCGCCGTCCTCCCCTTCCCAGATCAGTGCAAGTTTGTTCCTTCGCCAGGTCTTGACGTGACGATCGATCGCATTGAGAACAATATTCGTCTTGCCGCCGATGAACCATTTGTAGAAGGGCTTGTTGGATTCATCGAGCACCTTATCCCACCGCTGATACCATTCCAGCTCGCCCGCTCGCCGGGCCCAGTATCCTGAAAGATCTTCTCGAGCTTCTCGATAGACGGCCTCAGCGTTCGGCACATTGGCTTGTGCGATGACTTCAGCCGATGGGTAGTAGACCTCGCCGCGAAGACCCTGATTCGACTGGGAATTCAGTTTGCTCATAGCTTACTCCGTATCATATGTTTTGAAATGGAGATTTGAATGAATGGATGCTCGAATCGTTTCCAAAGAAATCTATGGGTTGACATCTGACCGTCGCAAGACAAACCAAAGTCGCTCGCCTTCAGTCAAACGCTGATTGTTCAATGTTCGCTATGCAGAAGAAACGGCGCAGGAAGAATAACGATATTGCTTAATATAACCATTAAGGGGCAAAAAGAATTCCGCGGCCCCTCGGGCTAGGTCCAGTGGCAGATTAGGGTGCTGAGGCTAGTAGAAAGCACTTGGAAACTTCCGTGCGGAAGGCTAGAAATGGAGGCCTTTTGAGTCGGGGAATCGGGCTAGGTGCGATTCGAGAAGAGAAAATTGGTGGGCGCTACTGGGATCCCCGCTCGACCGACTGACGTCGGCCAGGCGGGCGGGGAACCAGTGACCTTGCGCGCTTGCCCGCCTTGCTTTTTCTCTTGACGGGCCTACCCGCGGAATGTGGGCGATGTAGGGCTCGAACCTACGACCTTACGCGTGTGAGGCGTACGCTCTGAACCAACTGAGCTAATCGCCCAAGGAACAATAGGCTTTGAACGAATGTGAAACAGGCTCTCTGAACCAGTCCCGATCCAAAACAGCGGGATCGGGATCCTCGTTCCGGCTCACTCTCCGCCTTCCGCCACAAAACCAGCGGACAAGTCGGCGGATTCGTGCCGGAACGGGACTGCCTGCCCGCCCCGACTTCGTCGGGGCCCGCCATGCTTCCCCTTTTGGCGGGAGCTAATCACCCCAAGGCCCAGTGAATTTACCCAAAATGGCTTTGAATGTCAAGAAAACGCAGCTATGCCTCGTCGCTCTCTTCCTCGGCAAAGTACTCTTTGATCTCCGCGGCAAGCTTCGGTCCAACAATTTCCGCGATCTGATCCTCAGTGGCAAACTTCACTCCTTGCACGGAGCCAAACGCTTCGAGCAACTCCGTCGCACGCTTCTTCCCAACTCCTTTGATCAAATCAAGTTCGGTCTTGAGAATTCGCTTCAAGCGCAGCTTCCGGTGATATTCAATCGCGAATCGGTGAGCTTCATCGCGAATCTGCTGCAGCAATCTCAATCCTGATGAAGTGCGTGGCAACGTGAGCGGTTCGCTTTCGTTGGGCACGAAGACCTCTTCCAACCGCTTCGCCAGTCCGATGATTGGTAGTGTTGTGAGATTGAGTATCTGCAGGACCTCGATCGCGCTCGAGAGCTGTCCTTTGCCTCCATCAACCATGATCAGATCGGGCAACATCCCTTGTTCATCCACCAATCTTGAGTAGCGCCTCTCGACAACTTCCCGCATGCTGGCGAAGTCGTCAGGACCAGAGACGGTCCGAATCTTAAACTTTCGATACTCACTCTTCTTCGGCTTCGCATCCACGAAGACAACCATTGAGGCAACGGCGTCGCTTCCCTGGATATTGGAAATGTCAAAACACTCGATGCGACGAGGTGGGGCAGCCAGACGGAGATCGCGCTGTAATGCTTTCACTGAGTGCGGTACAAAATCCCCGCGCTTCATTTTCTGCAGCTCCAGCTCCTCCAGCAAGAACTCGGCGTTTTTCTTGACCATAAACACGAGCTTGGCCTTGTCTCCGGCCTTTGGCACCTCAAGCGCGACCGCGTCGCCGCGTTTCTTCTGCAGCCAGGATTGGACAACATCCGCTGACGCAATTTCCGCTGACAGAGAGATTTCGGCAGGTATGTCTTCATGCTCAAGATAGTATCGCTCAAGAAGGCTCTCCAGCACCTCGCCGTCTTCCTTCCCTTCGACATTGCTGAGGTAGTAATGGTGACTGCCGAGAACCTTGCCATCCCGCACCTTGAAGATGACGCCGCTTGCATCGTCGCCCTTAGAAGCCACGGCAATGATGTCGCGATCGACTTGCTTGACATCAACAACTTTTTGTTTCTCGCTATAGACCGAAAGCGCACGGAATCTGTCGCGAATCCTTGCGGCGTCTTCGAATTTTAGCTCCAACGAAAGCTGCTCCATTTCCTGCTGCAGCGATTGCACAACATCGTCCGTCCTGCCCTTGAGCACTTTCGCCACCTTGTCGATCATCGCGTTGTAGTGGTCGGCCGTCACGAGGCCTTCGCATGGTCCTTCGCATTTCTTAATGTGATAATCGAGACAGATTTTGAATTTGCGCTTCTCGATTGACTCCAGAGTGAGATCATAGTTGCAGCTCCGGATCATAAAGATATCACGGACCGTTTTGAGCGCGAAGCGCATCGTCTTGACATCGGTATAGGGGCCAAAGTAGCGCGATCCGTCGCGAACGATTCTCCGTGTCACAAATACCCTCGGAAACGGCTCGTTTGTGATGACAATGTAAGGGTAGCTTTTGTCGTCTTTCAGACTGACGTTATAGCGGGGCTTCAGCTTCTTGACGAGGTTGGCTTCGAGGATGAGCGCTTCGACCTCAGAGTCGGTGACCATGAGTTCGACGTCCGCGATCTTGGAGACGAGCGCATCAAGCTTCGGATCGAGGGCACGAGATTGCTGAAAATATTGTCGGACGCGATTGCGAAGGTTCTGGGCCTTCCCAACATACACGACCTTCCCCTCAGCGTTTTTAAACTGATACACGCCTGGATTCGATGGAAGAGAATCCAGCTTCTCTTCGAGCGAAAGGTCATGAGCTGTGATTCGAATGTCCATACACGCCAAACGTCTTCAGGATCAGGACGGCTCTCACGATTTCTTCTGGCTGAGCTCTATCAGCACACCATTCGCAGACTTCGGATGAAGAAAGGCAACGTAGTAGCCGTCAGCTCCAAGCCGAGGTTTGCCATCAATGAGCTGGAACCCAAGATCCCTCAACCGAACCATCTCTCGTTCGATTTCGTCGACAACGAAAGAGACGTGATGCACTCCCTCTCCTCGCTTCTCGATAAATTTGGCAATCGGCGATTCCTGATCGGTTGCTTCGGTAAGCTCGATTGACGATTCTCCAATTGTGAAAGCTGCCGTGTGCACCTTGTGTTCCGCGACGCTCTCGATGCGATCCGCAGCCTTGCCAAACAGCTTGCCGAACAGCTCAACCGATGCGTTGAGGTCTTTCACAGCAATTCCGATATGAGCGATCTTTGTGAACATAGTCTCCACTCACTCTGACATGATGTTCAATACAAGTCCCGAAAGCAACTTCGGATAGAAATACGTCGACTTCTGCGGCATCGTATGGCCCGCTTTTGCAGCTCGTCGCACTTCGTCAATCCGTGTCGGATTCATCAGGAATGCAAGCTGCGCTTGACCGCTACTTACCATCTCGCATGCCTCTGACGGCTCCCGAACATAGGTTAGATTGCGCTTGAGTTCCTGCGCCTCAGCTGAGATGCCAAGAACGTCCCGCAGTATGGCAGCGTGCAAAACCGTCACGTCGAGATCTTTGACCTCACGCGGCATTTCGTCGGCCACAATGTCGGCGACTGAGATCGTTGGCTTCAACGATAGGAGAAAGAGACTCTGTATCTCCCGCACCGCCAAGCCAAACGATCGGACGGGGCTCGCGCTCAGCGCCATCATCAGCGATTCTCGATCCTTACATTCTCTCAGGAGGAAAATGTCCTCGAGTTTCTGAAGCAAGCTCTCTGGTTCGAACGAGGCCAAGGAATGTACGACGCGATGTGTCGGGAAAATAACAAGACCATCATCATCGACGTTGGTGAAGAACATCATCACATAGTTGTACAACTCGTTGCCATTGTGACCCGGATTCTGCGATCGCATGAGATCCCTGTAGGCAAGAGCTGTCTCGTAACGGTGGTGTCCGTCAGCAATGAGAACCTGCTTGGATTGCATCAAGCGCTGAATCCGTCCGATCGCGTCCGCGTCGTGGACCTTCCACAGGCGATTCTGAACATCCTCAAACACAACATCTGAATGGGGAGGCGACTTGGCGAGTCCGTTCAATACACTGTCGACCTCGTGATCCGGGTCGGAGTACAATGAAAAGACCTGACTGAAATTCGAATTGGTGGCCTTGAAGAGTCTGAATCGGTCCTCCCTGGGCTCGGCCAGCGTTTTCTCATGCGGAAGGATGACCCGTTGCTCGAACTCCTCGAGCCGGCACAACGCTATGAATCCCTTTCGCGTCACCGACTTTCCGTTCCCCACATTGAACGTCTGCCACAAGGCGTACAAAACCGGTTCCGCGTCCCTCCTCAGGATCGATCGTTCCGTCCATTCCCTCAAATGCTTCGCGGCCGAGGCATATCGGTCTTCTTCACGGCCCAGTATCAATCTGACGACATTGTATGGGTTCCGTTCGTAGAGTTTTTGCTGCTGCTCCGGTGAAATCACGTCATAAGGCGGAGCGACGACTTCATCGATATGGACAAGCGCTGGGTTGTAAAAGACACCTCGAAAGGGTATGATTTCCGGCATAGGATTGGAAGTATGATACAGAGTATTGTGGTCGGGATTTGTCAACCTTCAGTCGAGTAACCCAACCGCTTCAGCCACCCTTCATTCTCGCGCCAATTCTCCCGCACTTTCACGTGCAGGTCAAGATAGACAGGCCGACCGATGAACTGCTCGATGTCCACGCGCGCCCGCTGTCCGATATCCTTCAGCGCCGCACCCCTCTTCCCGATGAGAATTCCCTTTTGGGAATCGCGCTCAACGATAATATCCGCGCTGACGTAGGTCTTACCTTCCTCGCGCTCTTTGAATTCGACGATAGCAACGGCTGTCGAATACGGGATCTCTTCTCGATATTGCTCGAAGATCTTTTCGCGGATCAGCTCTGCAACGAAGAAACGCTCCGGTTGTTCACTGACGATGTCCGGCGGATAGAACGGAGGGTGAATCGGCAGATCCTTCAGAATCGTGCGGAGCAGATCATCGAGGTTTTCACGGCGCAAGGCCGAGACTGGGACGATGTCGCTGAACACACCTCGCTTCGAGAATTCATCGATAAGCGGCAGGGCTTCATCCCGGTGGATCGTGTCGACCTTGTTCAGAACGAGGACGATCCTCTTCTTGCCCACGAACCGCACAAGAGCCGATTCAACCGGCGCGGGCAGCTCGCTTCCGCGCGAAACTTCCGTGAGAACCAGAATGATGTCACTATCGAGCAGAGCTGATTCTGCGGATTGGATCATCTTTTCGTGCAGCAAATACTTCGGTCGGAGAAGTCCCGGGGTATCCAGAAAAATGACCTGAGCGTCATCCAGGCTAAGGATGCCCAGTACCCGCTGACGTGTTGTCTGCGGTTTGCTCGTGACAATCGACAGTTTTTGATTCAGCAGCGCATTCATCAACGTCGATTTCCCGACGTTCGGCTCTCCGACAATCGCAACGTAGCCCGCTCTATAGTCCTTTTGTTCTTCCATCGATTGGAAAATAAAAGCGTTCCGCCAATGCTTCAACGGAACGCCCGAATTTCAATTCTCTCTCACCAATATTTCTGACAAAAAATAGAACAGTTGTCCGCCTCAGACAGTATCAGATTGCTTCCTCGCCGGATTCCCCCGTCCGAACTCTTATGACATCCTGCACCTGCGACACGAAAATCTTGCCATCTCCCACCTGCCCCGTCTTTGCCGACTTAATGATCGTCGAGACGATGTTGTCGACCATCGAATCATTGGCGATGATCTCAATCTTGATCTTGGGCAAGAAATCAATCTTGTATTCTGAACCGCGGTACAACTCCGTATGCCCCTTCTGTCGCCCGTACCCTTTCACTTCGGTTAGCGTCATACCACGCACGCCAATTTCGGAAAGTGCCTCACGCACGTCATCGAGTTTGAATGGGCGAATGATGGCTTCGATCTTCTTCATACAGTTCTCGGATTGGTGAGTTGCGACAAAGCTGAACAACGGGGATGATTAACTCAAGCTCATCTCTGCGATGTCACGCCCCGTGGCAATTCTTATACTTCTTTCCACTCCCACATGGACACGGATCATTTCGCCCGATCTTCTGGCCCACTCGGACGGGTTGCTGCTTCTGCCCTCCCCTTCCTGCTTGGGCATGCTCAGTGGCACCAGCCGGAATCGGCTCGCGATTTGCCTGAAATCCTGCTCCGAGCGCGTCCTCGTGTGTCAGCACCATTTCCTGCGGGCGCATGGGTCGTCGACCTCGCTGGGTTGGCAACTGCTCGGGCGTCTCAGGGAAAACTTTGAAGACAATGTCGGTCACCTCTCCGGTGATCATATCCATCATCTCCATGAACATCCTGAAAGCCTCCGTCTTGTACTCAACCAGCGGGTCCTTCTGACCGTAACCGCGCAGGTGGATACCTTCTTTCAAGTCATCCATCTCGCGCAAGTGATCGCGCCATTTCGCGTCGATGACCTGGAGCATCGCCATCCGCTCCAGCACTTTCATCATATCACGGCCGATCGTTTCCTCTTTCCGGCGGTAAAACTCCTCTGCTTCCTTAACGATCCTCTCTGCCAGTCCGCCTTCACCAAGGGTTTGGAATTCCTGCGGTGTCAGCTTGAGATCGACCAAGAGCTTCGACCGCACCTCGTTCTTCAGCCCTTCAACATCGCCCTCAGCGAAGTATTGCTCCGCGGTCTTCGCGGCCAGGTCACGCACCATATCAAAGATGTCGTCTCGCAGATGTTCACCCAGGAGCGCGTGCCTGCGGCGCGAGTAGATGACCTCGCGCTGCTGGTTCATCACGTTGTCGTACTCGAGCAGCCGCTTTCGAATGCCGTAGTTGTTCTCCTCAACCTTTTTCTGTGCGCGCTCGACGGAACGCGTGATCATCGGATGCTGGATGACCTCCCCTTCTTTCAATCCCATCCGCTCCATGATGCGAGCAATCCGCTCGCTGCCGAAGAGGCGCATAAGATCATCTTCGAGTGAAAGAAAAAATCGAGACGATCCGAAATCACCCTGTCGTCCTGATCGGCCTCGAAGCTGTCGGTCGATTCGCCGGGCCTCGTGGCGCTCCGTGCCGACGATGTGCAGACCGCCAACGTCTTTCACTCCGGGGCCGAGCTTGATATCCGTGCCACGGCCTGCCATGTTTGTGGCGATTGTCACTGCCCCGGGCAAACCGGCATGCGCGACGATTTCCGCCTCCCGTTGATGTTGCTTGGCGTTCAACACATTGTGCGGAATTCCCTTCCGCTTGAGCATGCGGCTGATGGTCTCCGAGACCTCAACGCTCGTTGTTCCAACCAGGACCGGGCGATTGATCGTGCGGCATTCTTCAATCTCTGCAATGACAGCGTTGTACTTTTCGCGTATAGTCTTGAAGACCTGATCGTCATCATCCTTGCGGACCATCGGACGGTTCGTTGGAACTACCACAACGTCGAGCTTGTAAATATCGAAAAACTCTGATGCCTCGGTCTCCGCCGTTCCTGTCATGCCTGCAAGCTTCTTGTAGAGGCGGAAGTAGTTCTGCAGCGTCACTGTGGCCAATGTTTGGGTGTCGCGCTCGACCTTGACTCCCTCTTTTGCTTCAATCGCCTGGTGCAAGCCCTCTGAGTATCTCCGACCAGGGAGAAGACGTCCGGTGAATTCGTCCACGATCATGACCTTGCCATCTTCTGAGACAACGTATTCATCATCCTTTTCGTAAAGCGCGTAGGCTTTCAGAAGCTGAAGGATGGTATGGATACGGTCACTTCGCTCGGCAAAGAGCTTGTTGATCTCGTCCTTCTTGCGCTGCTTATCCTCTATGGAGAGGTTTGCGTTCCCTTCGATCATGCTGAATTCAGTCGCAATATCGGGAATGACGAACAGATCTTTGTCGTGTCCAGGATAGAGTTGCGCCAGAAGCTCCCGGCCTTTTTCCGTGAGATCGATCGTGTGCGATTTTTCATCAATGCTAAAATAAAGCTCGTCGACAATCTCATGCATTCGAGCGGACTGGTCCTGCATGTAGATTCGCTCGGTCTTCTGGGCCAGAGTCTTGTTCGCCGGCTCAGAGAACAGTTTGAGCAGTTTCTTGCTCTTGGGCAGGCCTCGCTGTGCCCGCAGCAAGAGCACACCAGCTCCGTCCGTATTGTTCTGCGCAAGCAACATCTCGGCATCAGCCGTGATTTTCGCAACCAGGCTCTTTTGCGCATTGACCAGCCGTTCGACGAACGGCTTCATTTCATTGAACTTATGGTCCTCAACGGCGACGGGACCGCTAATAATCAGCGGCGTCCGCGCCTCGTCGATCAACACAGAGTCGACCTCGTCGACGATGGCATAGTTGTGCCCCCGCTGCACCATCTCTTCAGCGCTCACGACCATGTTGTCGCGCAGGTAGTCAAAGCCGAACTCGTTGTTCGTACCGTAGGTGATGTCCGCTGCGTACTGGGCCTTGCGCTGGGCCGAGTCCATATGCTGCAGGATGCAGCCCACCTTGAGCCCGTGAAATTCGAAGACTTTGCCCATCCATTGGCTGTCGCGGAGAGCCAGATAGTCGTTCACCGTAACGAGATGAACGCCTCTCCCCGGCAGGGCATTCAGATACATCGGCAGAGTAGCGACCAACGTCTTGCCCTCTCCCGTAGCCATTTCGGCAATCTTCCCATGGTGAAGCACAACGCCGCCAACGAGCTGAACATCGAACGGTACCATATCCCAAACAGTTTTGTTACCCGCGACTTCCCAGGTCTGTCCCAACAGTCTCCGGCATGTCTCTTTGACGACCGCGAATGCCTTAGGGAGAATTTCGTTCAGGACTTCTTCGATCTTCGCATCGAGTTCTTTATTGAGCTCATCAAGCTGGTTATAGATCCCCTCGCGCTCGCCAAAGGGGAGGTCCTCTTTGAGCGATTCATGTAACTGAGCTATTTCAGACTCAATCTCGTGCGTTGCGTCCTTGATGCGCGCGCGAAATTCTCCAGTTTTTCCACGGAGCTCATCGTCACTCAGATTTTGCAGCTGTTCGACATGCGCGTTCATCCCTGGCACGAGTGGCAAAAGGACTCGAATATCGCGCTCGTGCTTCGACCCGAACAGCTTCCTGAAGAACTGCAGCATAAATGCCTTTCCACCAGATTTCGTTTGAAAAACGTGACCGATGAGCCACAAAAGCACAAAGACACGAAGTATTTACAGAATAATCCTTTTGATACCTTTTTTGATAAGGGGGACATTGAAATTGACCAGCCCGCCATGCGGCCCGCCCGAACGACGTAGTCGGGCGCGTCTGGCGGGTAAGAAAACCTAGGCGTTTCTTGGTCAGTCTCAAATGGCTCAGTATCTGAGCTTCCCAAACGGGGTTCACTTGATCGACAGCTTTGAGTTCACAAATGATCGATTCCTCAACGAAAACATCCGCCCGCAGCCCCTCATCAAACGTCAGGCCGTCATAGACAATTGGAAGACCAGCCCGCTACGCGTTCTGGCGGGTCAAGCTGTCGCTGGTATCGTAAACCTCGTTTGGTGAGCTCGTGGCAAAAGCAAACCTCGTAAA
>JBBTCR010000080.1:0-3828 GCA_038043105.1 Bacteroidota bacterium | reverse complement strand
GTGTATGGTCCCTTCGGGATCACTGCGATGGAAGCGTCGGACCCGAATCTTTTCAGGCCGCGTTCAAGAGCTTCCCCAACACTTTTTGCTGAATGGACAAACAGTTTTGCCTTCTGATCCTCGTTGATACCGCCAGCGACCAAAACGATGTCAGCGTACCGGGCGGCTTTCACACACTCTTGGAGTTGCCACTGATCAATTTCCACCGGGTGATGGTGAATCCATTCATCAAAATCTCGCTCAGAGCGAAACCGAGTAGCCATCGCGGCAAACGCCTCGCTTCCTAATCCTTCAGCACATTCCGCGGCGAGGATCAGCATACCCCCCTTCTTGACAGCCGGTAGCGCTGCCGTCATTCCCTTGATCGACTGATAGTACGTCAGATCCAACGGAAACCCTGCGCTCGTAGTGATGACGATATCAACCGCTCCCGGGACGGTCGCACGGACAGATTTTCGAACGGCCTCTATACCAGCCGCGTGCGCTGCTCGCGGCTTACCGGAGAATACACCAGTAATGTTTCGCTCCGCATCCAGTGATACATCGACAATGAAGTCGTGCCCCGCCATTTCGGCAATTTCCAGCAACTCGTGATGGAGCGGATTGCGGTCGATCGATCCTTCGCAGCATAAAGGATCATCGAGAAACGACGGACTGTGGAGGGTCTTGATCGTCTCCTCTCCCGCACATCCGATCGCCACCATTTTCCCCCCGCCGGAGAACCCAGCCATGAGATGCGGTTCGATGAAACCAACCGTGATCTTCAAGTCGGCATCATAATATGCTTTGTCAATAAATACCGCGGTTTTTCTTCCGGTCTCACCGAGAGAGATCTGCTCCTCGCGAGCGCGAGCCCTGTGATGAACAACCGGGTAGCGGTGTGTAATTGCATCGCCCAAGATCAATTGTAGTTCCTCTACTGTGCTCGGTCGATGAAGACCGGTTGCAATCAGAATAACAATCTCGTTTCGTTGAATTCCACTTTCTTCCAAAGTCCAGAGAATCGGCGGGAGCAAAATCTTGTTCGGGACGGGCCTGGTAATATCACAGACAACTATACATGCCCGCTTCGCCCGCCTGGCAAACTCGGCCAACGATGGAGAACCAATTGGCCCTTTGAGGGATTGCCACACCGCTTGTGTTGGATCCTTGAGAGGGGGTGCTGCATCAATTGCAAGGACCTTAACGAGGTTCTTGTCTGGCACCTCTACATCTAATCCTTCTTTTCCGTACGCAAGATGAATCTTCATGTAGGAGTGTGGTATGACATGCTCAGCTTTATCCTGCTTCGCCTGTTTTCTGCTCATACTGCGCCGCCGTTCTGATTTCCGACTTCTTTCCGAAGTACCACATCGCGGCTCCAAAAACGACCATGATGGTGATCATCACTCCAAGGATTGGGGCTCCTCCGCCGGGAATATCCGTCAGGAAGATCAAGCTCATCAATAATCCTATGACTATCGTTGTGCTGCCAACCAGCGGGAACGTTGAGATCTGCTTCTTCCCCGCCCCAAACACCTCTCTTGCAACATCAATAGGCGTATCCAGCTTCTTGAAAAACTCTTCCACCACTTTGCGCTGATCCTCAGTCTCTAACGCGAACAGTCTTGCAAACCCGACGAGGCTGGCACCAAGGATGAGCGGACTGATGTATGCGAGAGCCTTTTGCAGGTCTGGATCAAGCTCCAAGGGATTTCCGATGATAGTGGTTGAAAAAAGCCATCCCATCACGAGCGCGATAACGAGAGCGATCAGCCCTAACAAGCCTTTCCTCGTTCTGTACAACTGGCCTGTCAAATACGATGTTGAGAAGATCCCAAACGTCATCACAAACGCCAGATATACCTGCGGTCCAATGTCCCATCCGAGGATGTAACGCGCGGTGACACCAACGATCAGGCCCCACGTAATGGAGGCAACAGCAGACCACTTCGGAACCCTTCGGAACAGCAGCCCAAACGCTGTTGGCACAACGACAGGAATATTCAGGAGCGTGAAGAACGCCTGCATCCAGTTGAAGATGCCAAACTGACTATTCACGAAGATGATGGCCAGCGTCGTGACAATCAGTCCCAGCGCAACAGAAAACGCCCTTCCAACCTTCAGGAGCTCCACATCGGTCGTCTCGGGCCGCACCCAACCCTGATAGATGTCCCGCGACATGATGGAAGAGACCATGTTATAGACGGAGCTCAGCGCACTCATCGTTGCCGCGAGCATTGCCGCAAGAAAGACGCCGATCAATCCATTGGGAAGGAGTTTCAAACAGAGACCGATGAAGACGAGATCCTGAGGGTTGCTGCCAACGTACGGCTTGAAGAAATCAATCTGCGAGAGATCGGGCCAGATCACTTTCGCCACAAGAGGCGGAACGCCAAACACAAGTGGCACGGTGAGGAACAGCCCTCCAGCAAGTTTCCCCACGCGCTTTGCATCCTTTTCATCTTTCACACTGTAGAAGCGTTGCGCAGCACCAGCGGCGGTGCCAAGACACATAATGATGAAAATGGAGATCAGCCAGTGTTCGGTGTAGTGCACTCCATTGTACGTATGATCAAACGAGACGGCAGGTAATGCCTCAATGAGCTTGACCGGACCACCAACGAGGTCAAGCGCCAACGGCATGACGATGAATGTGATGCTGAGGAGAATAACCCCCTGCACAACGTCAGTAACTGAGACTGCCCAAAGTCCGCCCATGAATGTGTAAAGAAGAATGACAACCCCGGTAACAAGCGCCACCATCGTGATGTCCAACCCCATCACGGGTGCAAGAAGCTTGCAGGTTGCCGCTAACTGAACGCCCGCTGACAACGTGAAATTTGTAGCGATCACAAGGCTGAGGAACTGCTGCGTTGTGAAATTGAAGCGTGTGTACGTGTATTCAACAGGCGAGATTGAACGCGTGCGACGCCACTTTGAAGCAGTGATTTGAGACCCAACGTAGTACGCAACCGACCATGTGGCAAAATACAGGATAGCAAACCAGCCCGTCGCGTAAGCAAAACCCGCGGCTCCCGTGAACGTCCACGCGCTGAAGTTCGCCATATAGAGCGTCATACCGGAAACCCACCATGGTATCATGCTCCCCCCGGCGAAGTACTCCTTCCCACTCTTGTTGATCTTCATAAAATACAGGCCTATACCAAGCATGAAGAGGAAGTAGGCTACAACAACCAGGTAATCATAGATATTGACTGCCTTCATCGAGCGTTGTGCTCCTGGTCTTGAATTCTCATAAGCTTCCTATCCATTTCTGCTAGCCCCCGACTCATTGGCGGCGGCCTCGCGGGCTGCTTGGCCTCGGATTTCTGATTTTTTTCCGAAGTAGATCATCGCGATCCCGAAGATGATCATAAAGGAAATGAGCGCACCAACGATCGCCTGCTCTTGCTGCCCTAGACGTGTCAGGAAAATGAGACTTAACAATGCTCCCATCACGATCATTGTGCCGCCGACGAGTGGAAAAGCTGAAATCTGTTTCTTGCCAGCGCCGAACACCTCCTTTTCAACATCGACCGGTGTATCGAGTTTCTTAAAGAAATCTACCACGACCCTTCGGTCCTCTTCACTGTCCAGCGTGAACATCTTGGCAAATCCATACAGACTCACGCCGAACGCAAGAGCACAGAGCCATGCGAGCGAAATGATAAGGCTTGTCGCCTCACCGACGATCGTCTGAGTAAAGAGCACACCAATCGCGATCGTGATAATCGCACTGAAGAGCATCAACAGCGGGTTGTTCGTTTTGTAGAGATTTCCTGTCCAGTATGAGGTGGAGAAAATTCCGAAGGTCATCACAAAAGAGAGATACACCTGTGGTCCAAT
>JBBTCR010000079.1:0-7797 GCA_038043105.1 Bacteroidota bacterium | reverse complement strand
CTGGTCATCATCTTCATCAAGGTCTGTTTCGTCTACGTGCGCGAGTATGTGATGAGCTCGGCCCAACAGAAGATCTTGATGCGATTCAGGATTGAGCTGTTCGATACCGTTGTGTTCTTGCCAGTGCGCTACTTCGACCAGCAGAAGACCGGGAGGGTGATGTCGCGCATCACGAATGACGTCAATAATCTGGAGCAGTCGCTCTACCTCATCGTCGAAATTGTTCAGAATCTTCTCTACACGCTCATCTATGCAACTGCGCTCTTCTATTTGAACTGGCAATTGGCGATTTTTACGATTGTCATCTTTGCGATTTCGGGCGCCATCTCGCGCAAGTTCGGAGACCGCATTCGCTCCTACAGCCGCGACCTGACTGATACGCTGGCGGACATCTCGGCATTCCTTCAAGAGAAGATCTCCTCGATCCGCATCGTGAAATCGTTCACTCGTGAGGAGTACGAAAGGAAATCGTTCCGCCAGAAGGTCGACGACAACTACCATCACTCGATGAAGATCGTTCGGACCATGGCTCTGCTGAGTCCCACGAATGAATTCTTCAATACGTTTGTCGCTTCGCTTCTGGTGGTCTTCACAGGCTATCTGTTCCTCCAGGGCGATATGTCGATGAAGTCGATGATTTGGTTTCTCATCCTCATCAACCTCCTGGCGAAGCCGGTCAAGGCACTTGGAGAGAATATCGCGCGCGTCCAAAAGAACCTCGTGTCCGCAGGGCTGATCTTCGAGATGCTGGACCTTGATAAAGAGAAATTGAGTGACAAGCCGGGTAAGGCGGTCATTGAGCGGGGTGAGGTCGAGTTCCGCAATGTCAGCTTCTCCTACAACTCCGATGTTTCGGCACTGACGGGCGTGAGCTTCACGGTCAAGCGCGGCGAGAAAATCGCGCTCGTGGGGCCGAGCGGCAGTGGCAAGACGACGTTGATTAACCTTATCCCGAGGTTCTATGAGGCCAGCGGGGGAACGATCTTGATCGATGGAGACGATGTACGGGGAATGAACTTGACCGATCTGCGAGCGCAAATTGGCATTGTTCCGCAGGAGGTCGTCTTGTTCGCAGGCACGATTTATGACAACATCCACTACGGCAAGCTGGATGCAGGTGAGCAAGAGATCGTCGAAGCGGCAAGGATGGCAAACGCCCATTCGTTCATTGAGCGGCTTGAGCGTGGCTATCAAACCGAGATTGGCGAACGAGGCGTCCAGCTCTCCGGTGGCCAGAGGCAGAGGATCGCCATTGCTCGGGCAATCCTGCGGGACCCGAAAATCCTTCTCCTCGATGAAGCGACTTCTGCGCTCGACAGTGAATCCGAGCTCATGGTGCAAGAGGCACTGGACCGACTCATGCAGGGACGAACATCATTTATCATTGCCCATCGGCTTTCCACGGTCTATCGCTGCGACCGGATTTTTGTCCTGGATCGGGGCTCGGTGGTGGAAGAGGGGACGCACGAAGAGCTCCTCCGCAACGATTCCGGCATCTACAAGAAGCTGTATTCGCTCCAGTTCATTGACGAAGGGAAGGAAAATCAGGGAATTGCCTGAATGGATATTCTGAAGTCCATCGAAATTGGATTCCGCCGGCTTCTCCTTCGATCTCTGGGTTTGGTCATCAAGCGGGGCAAACCTCTCTCAGCGGACTTTGACTTCAACGCGTCGAAAATCCTTTTCGTGAGGCAGGATCGCATTGGCGACGTTTTGGTCTCGACGCCGCTGTTTTATGCCCTCAAGAAACACCACCCGAACGCCATCGTCGATTTCCTTCTGAGTGCGAACAACCATTTCGTGCTTGCCCACGAACCGCTTGTGCGGAAGCGTTGGGTCTACAGGAAAAGCATCGCCAGCGCCGTGAGCGTCATCCGTTCCATCCGCAGTGAGAAATACGACTTCGTCATTGACCTCATGGATAATCCGTCCACGACCTCGACAGTCATTTGTGCCCTGGCGGGCGGGCGATGGAACGTCGGACTGAGCAAAGAGAACGAGTATGCATATGACATCGCGGTTCCTCTCTTGTCCCGCAAAGACACGCACATTGTGGATCGTCTCGCGAGGCTGCTGACAGTGTTTGGGATCAAGCCTGAAGGGGAGAAACTCGAAATCCGCTATGCCCTTTCAAAAGAATCCGACGACTTCGCTCGAAGATTCTTTGAACAAAAAGCACTCCAAGGTCGATTCGTGATCGGCCTCAATGTCTCTCCAGGAGCGGGAGTCCGTTTTTGGGGTGTTGGGAATTTTCAGGCTCTTATCAAGAGGCTTCAGGAAGAATCGCCCACCTTGCCGATTGTCATTCTCTATCAACCTGCAGACAGGAAACAAGCCGACGAAATCGCGAAGCCCTTCAGTGGCGTTCTGCTTTCTCCTGAGACTCACTCCTTCGACGAGTTCGCCGCGATCGTCAAACTCCTCGGCCTGCTTGTTACACCGGATACCTCCGCTGTTCACCTCGCGGCGGCGTTCCACATCCCATCTGTTGTACTCTACGTCCAGTCGAACAAAGAGCTTCGCATTTGGGAGCCGTACGGATCTGCTTGTGAAACGCTCGTGACCGACGTGGACGATCTAACGACAATCCCGCCAGACAAAGTCTATGATGCGATAGGAAGACTGATGAAGAAAGCCAAACCGGGACATCTGAGTCCACAGGCGGCAGGCGCGAAGGTCTCATGAAGCAATTCCTTCAGCTTTTGGAGCGGGGATTTCGGCGGTTCGCGGTCTATCCCGTTTTCCGTCTCCTCTTTCGCAATCAGAAACTCGATTCGGCAATTGACCTCTCTCGAGTCCGCAAGCTCTTGATTCTCCGACACGACCGCATCGGCGACATGATTGTCACCACGCCGATTCTCCGCAATCTCAAGCGCTTGCGACCCGATCTGCGCATTGGCGTGTTTGCTAGTCCGGTAAACGTCGATATCATTCGGCATAATCCCTTCGTCGATGCCATTTATGTGCTTCATTCCAACGTGTTCCGGCTAGTTCGAGAAATCCGTCGCGCCCGTGGCGAACGCTATGACGTCGTCATGAGCTTCGTGTTCAATCGCACAACGACTGTTGCGCTCCTTGCACGCTTGGCAGGCCCCGATGCACTTAGAATTGGACACGCGGAGGAGAAGTACCAGTTCTATTTCAATCGCCTCGTCAAGCTTCCACGCTTTTCGGTCCATATGGTTGAGTCGCTCGCTGTTTATCTCAAGGAAGTCTTTGCCATCGAACTCGAAAAGAAAGACCTTTGGTTCGAGATTAGTGTCGATGAAACGTCGAAGAGGTCCGTCGACTATTTTCTTGAACAGCATCGTCTCAGGCGCCGTTCCGATCCCTCAGGTGATCTCCAGGCATACCTCGTGTTGAATCTATCCGCGACGGATGACGACAGAAGAATATCGGTTGCACAGGCGAGGGCTCTTGCGGGACACCTGAGCAAGAAGCAGAATGTTCGCACGGTGGTGATCTATGCTCCCGGCGAGCGAGAAATGGGACACGCCGTGCAGCATGAAGACGAGTTCAAGAGCTGCTTGGTATTTCCGCAGCAAGGGACGGCCTCGCTCCTTGAGCTTGCATCCCTCATCGAAGGGGCCCAGTGTGCCCTGACGCCCGACACAGCGATCGTTCACTTCGCTTCGGCTGCCCAGACACCTGTGCTGGGATTCTTTACCACCATCCAAGGGATGGAGGAATGGCTGCCATTCCAAGTGACGTACGATCTCTTGACCGCACCCGCTGGTCAACCAGCCCCTTTAATCCCTATCGAACAGATGATACGAAAGACTGACGAGTTCTTAGAGAAATTAATTCCCCAACCGACCATTGTTCCATCCTCACCGCCCCTATGAAGCACAAGCTCCTGCCGAAGAGAATCACGAACATCGGGCTGTTCCTGTTTGCGTTAAGCTTACCGATCTCACACGTTCCGGCTCAGTTTGGGATTGGCTTGGCTTTTCTCGGGTGGCTGATGGAAGGAGTGATCAACAAGAACTGGCAGTTCAGGTGGCACGTCGTTTTTGTGCCTTTGATCTTCTACATAATCTGGAATATCCTCTGCGCTTCGATCTCAGCCAGACCACTGCACAGTCTGGCTGCCGTTCTCGACAACGAGTGGCCGCTGCTGATGATGTTGATGTTCTTCTGGACTGTCGACAACGAGAAGTTGCTGTCAAATCTCACTTTTGCCTTTCTCGCCTCATCTTCTCTCGCGATGGTGTATGCGCTGTGGCAAACCGTTGGCGGTGTGGAGCTCTATCGTGGCATGCCGCTTGACCCGATGGGGTGGGGTTTCTACCGAGCTGTTGGATTCTACGGCTTCTACCTCACATTTGCGGCACTTGCAATGATGGTGTTTTTCCTTTCTATCGGCTTTCTGGTCGAGTTGAGAGAAAGGAAACGGTGGCTTTTCGGCGCAGTGGCGGCTCTGAGCTTCTTTGCCGTCGTCGGAACGTTTGCTCGAAGCATTTGGCTTTCTTTTGCGGCTGCGATTCCCCTCTTTGCGTTCACTCGCGGTCGAAAGGCGGGCATCATTGTCACGAGTGCGCTGCTTGTTCTGACAATTGCGGGAATTCTCGCGGTGCCAGCACTGCGCTATCGCGTTGATTCCATTATTGATCTCTCCCAGAACCAGACTCGCCTCAACCTGTGGAAGACGGCGATCCGAATTTCAGAGGACTATCCACTGACGGGCGTCGGAGAGGACAATTGGGATTACGTCTTCGAGAGCTACCGCGTCGAAGGGTATTACGATAGCACAGTCCATCCGCACAACGACTACCTGGCGGTTCTAGTCTCCTCCGGATTTCCGGGTCTGCTTTCTTTCGTTGCAGTGTGGGGAATGACGCTGTACGCGGGCTTTCGCACTTCACTGCGGGCGGGGGACAAGCGACTGCGAGCGATCGCATTTGGCTCAACGTTCTCAGTGCTCGGTTTTCTTGTTGGAAGTGTTTTCCAGAATTACTACGGCACCTTCATCAATTGTCTTGGCTGGTGGTTTGTCACGGGATTGCTCTTCGCTGCTTTTGGCCTGGTGGATCGAAAAGAGGAGGGAACAACGGTAGTGGAGAAGGGGCAGAGGGGAGCCGAGTGATCGGTCAGATGAGCTCGTAGTTTTTGTACTCGCCGATGCGAATCCCGCTCTTCGATTCAATCCATTCGAGTATGGCGTCCTTCAACGGCAGCCTCACTCGGCCCGGATCGTACCGAAAAGTCCAGTTGGCAGCCCGAATCCTCTCGCTCATCACGGCAGGATGTGTGCCGGTAAACCTCGCAAGTCGGGTTCCACCCTGATAGTCGAACGTAGGACTCTCCCCGAGTTTCTGTTCCACCCAACGGTCAGAATGCCACAGCCTGTTGAAGCTTCGCTGCTTCGCCATCTGAGTCTCGGGTGATTTTACCCATCCGTAATGGTAAATCGACGCGTTCAAAGGCCTCACGCGAAGCTTACGACCGTTGATGCGGAACCCCTGGGCATCTTCCCAGGATCGTACACCAATTCCGGTTCTCACGACCCGGATCTCGTGGCGGTACCATCGCCGGGAAGTACCGACATAGTCGTAGTTTCCGTAGAAATGCTTGTATGTAAAGAGTAGCCCTTCCACACTTCTGTCATCGTGGAATTGTCGGACGGCATCTTTGATAACCGGGAGATCGTTTTCGTGAACGACCTCGTCCGCCTGGAGATAAAACGCCCAGTCCCCCGTGACATGATCGAGCGCGATGTTGGTTTGGTGTGCAAGGACGAAGCCGCGAGTACGGAGTGACTCATCCCAAACGGTTTCGATGATTTTGATTTTTGGAGACCTCAGTTGTTGTATTCGTACGAGCGTGTCATCGTCGGCTTGGCCGACAGCGACGACGAATTCGTCACAGAGGGGGAGAATAGAGGAAATGGATTCGAGGAAGGGGTAATCGAACGTGACGCCGTTTCGGACAAATGAGAAACCGCTGATGGTCATACCTAGTTCTTCTCCAACTAAATCTTTTTACAGATGCTGACCGGTTTGAAGCTGAGAATATTTAATGGGACACTGAAAAAGCGGAAACGTACGGATCAGCACGGATAGCTTTCTCTCATTTTAGAATCCGTGAACATCCGTTACTATCGGCTGTTTCAGTGTCCTATTCTGCACGCGTTCAATCATTTTGCCAGTCCCGCTTTACGGGATCCCGAACAGCGGGACCCGCTCCGCGCCCGCCTGACCGGACGGGCAGGTTCTGGCGGGTTGGAATAGCACTAGTTGGCTGAACCTTCCGTGGAAAGGTATTCTTGGTAGGTTTTGGTCTTGTAATGATCCTGTCCGATGAAACGCAGAATTCTTACAAATTCCTTGCCCTCGATGTAACCTGCAACTTTTGTTATGGGCTGAGCATTCGAGTCGAGGAAGACCGTCGTCGGATAGCCACTGACGCCCATTTGCCGTGCGAGGCTTGTCTCACTGATGCGTCTGTCCGCGTACGTCACCTCTTTGGATGACTCCGCGTTGAGTTTCACCGCAACGAAGCTGGACTGGAGCACGTCCTTCACCTGCTGATTGGTGTAAACCTCCTTGTCCATCTTCTTGCACCAGGCGCACCAATCCGTGTAGACGTCAATGAGAAGCTTCTTATTCGTCTGCTGCGCAAGGGCGGCGCCCTCATCGAAAAAGTGCCAGCGTAGCGCTTGATCACTAGTTTCCGTGCTATCCGACTCGCTGGACTCAATGAGCGATGCCACCAAGCCAATTGTGACGAGTCCAACGACAACAAGTATGGTGATTATTCGTGTATTCATTCGCTCCATCCACGATCAAGGTATAATTATTCCACAATAATTACAACGGGATGAGGCGTCAGGCATCGCAAGCGGTTTCAGAACGACGCTGCCAGATCGTGAAGCAGTTGTTCCAAAAGGCTTTACTGATAGAGAAGGTACTTTGCACGCACGCGCTTGAATCTTTCGAGATCGGCCTTCCACGCGGCAGAGATTTCCTCAGGCGATTTCCCCTCATCTAACATCGTTCTGACACTTGTTGTTCCGCTCAGTCGGTCGAAGCTGGGGAGCCGCCACTGCATTTTGTCGGGATGCGTCTTCTTGATAGCCCAGAGAAGGTACAATCCGACTTGTACCGGCTCAAATGCCATTCGGTCTGTGGCAATAACGAAGATCCCTTTGCAGAGCTCGCCATTGTATTTCGGCGGTCGGGCATTATGGGGTTCCTGTGCTGGTGTGAATTCTATCGGCCTGAACTTCACACCTTGAAGCGGCGCGTTCTTCAACTGTCCTATGACACGGATTGCGTCGATCCACGGGGCGCCGATGTATTCAAACGGTCGCTTTGTCCCGCGGCCCTCAGAGATGTTTACACCCTCGAACAAGAACGTGCCTGTGTAGACCGTGGCAGTTGCCAATGTCGGCAAGTTGGGGGATGGTCGGATCCATCGCAAACCAGTCTCATCATACCACATCGTACGCTTCCAGTTCTCCATCTGAATCACATGAAGATCCGCTTTGATGCCGTTCTCAAGCCATCCCTCGCCGTTATACATCATTGCCAGTTCGCCGACGGTCATCCCGTGGGCGATCGGGATTTTTCCAAACGCGACAAACGATTTCAATGTATCGTGTCTGACGGGACCATCGACATACGTTCCCGCAATCGGATTGGGTCGGTCGAGCACAATCACGGGAATGCCGTGTTCAGCGGCAGCTTCCATGATATGGCCCAGAGTTGAGATGTAGGTATAGAAGCGGGCACCGACGTCTTGGATGTCGTAAATGAGGACATCAATCCCCTTGAGCATCTCAGCCGTGGGCTTGTT
>JBBTCR010000078.1:0-10763 GCA_038043105.1 Bacteroidota bacterium | reverse complement strand
GTCTGTCGCATACGCCGCCGGGGACCAGCGGTGTCCATCGGCGCTGACTTCGGAGTTCACGTAGAAGTTGTCGAACAAAACAAACTCTCTCGCCAGCTTGTGATGATTCGGTGAAACATCCTCCCCAAATAGACAGAGTGAGGTATCACCATTTCCTTCGGGCATATCACCAAAGACTTGGTCGTACGTCCGATTCTCTTTGATTATGTAGAGAATGTGTTTGATGGGCGATGGCTGACCGACCTTCTTCGGGATAGGACTCTCCCCCGTATAGGTCGTTGTCAAGAGAGACGCTTGTTGATACGGTGTATTGTCGTACACCTGCCTCGTATACTCATCAAGCTTTTTGGTGTTGGGGAATGGAAAGAGAGAAAGCGAGCCATCGAACAAGCTGGCGATATATTGCTTCTTCGGGTTCGCCATCGAGCGCCCCCCTTTGCCGTTCAAGACCAGCACGGTTTTGTTCCTGAGAACGAGCACTTTTGTCGGATACCACCCCACGGGGATGAAGCCAATTGGTCTTGGATAGAGAGGATTTTCGAGACTGACAACAGTAAGGGAATTGTTGTCTGCATTTGCAGCGAGAAGGGTCTTCTGCCCGGGCAGGAGTGCGACCGAATTCGTCGTGGAACCTTCAGGAGCGTCTGGATGGATTGCAGTCGAAACGGAGGCAATCGCTTTCTTCTTTGACAGATCAATGATGGTCACCGTGTTGTCATTCGCGCAGGCAACGTAGGCGTAACGTTCGTCGGGCGATGTAATGATCTCGTTCGGGTGGTCACCTGTTGGGCATTCGTAGAGGAGCTTCGTTCCTTTGAAGGCCTCAATCTTCTTGGAGCTCCACATCGAAACCATGATCGATCCATTACTCAGAAACGTGCACGTGTAGGGCATTCCGTCGAGTTTTACGACCTCCTGCTTCTTCGTCACGAGATCGAAGTAACGGAGCGTGCTGTCGGCACGAAACACCACAGCAAGTGTATTCTTGTAAACATCCAATCCTGCCGCGGCTCCTTCATACTTTTCCTTCCCATGAATAAACCTTATTGTGTCTTCAGAAAGGAGTTGCCCATCCTGAAGCCTGAATGCGTACACACAATTCTGATAACCGCCGGAGACGAAGAGCTTTTCCTTGACAAACTTGATACCGAGCCAACTATCCTTGAGCCTGATCGATTGGCTGACTTTTTTCTGCTTCACATCCACAAGCATCAACTCTGCTTTGGATTGCCCACTGTGCGTAACCGCCAGGTATCGTTCATCATCGGAAAGGGCTGCGTTCATGGGGAAATCGCCGAGCCGAATTTGCGCACCAGCAGGTGAGAGCCACCACCCAGTGGGCAGAAGAACGCGATTATTGGTTTCGCCCGGAGCCTGCGCACGAAGCGCGGCTGAAGCGAGCAGGATCGCGAGTACAAGAGAGGGTGATCTCATGGGGAATCTCCGAGTTGGAGTCTGTGATAGAGAAATTGGCGCCGGTAGACGAGCGAGGTCACAAGTATTCCGTTCATAAAAATAAGATTGACATAACAATACAGCAAGAGCTGATTGAAGAGAGAGCAGACCATAAGCAAGAATAATTCGGTACCGATCCCGAGCAGACCCGAGATCCTTAACCCCAGGGGGTCTGAATACCACCGAACGAGAAATTGTCTCTCCTCCTGCCCCCTCCTGCACCAGAGGTCGACCCGAACCATCAGCCGATCTTGCCAACCGTAAACTGCAAGAAAGATGCGCTGGAGTTTAAGGGCGAGCCGGTCGCCCTTCAAATCTTCTTCCATGATCTCTTCCGTCAGCCGGTTGATCGGATATTTCTCCTCAAGGTGAAGGAAGGATGTCTGATAGAACACGTGATACGAAACCCGAAGCGTAATGCCGGTCAGTCCAAGAAATGCCAGTATAAGCATCCACGGATTTCCGCTTGAAGTGAAGAGCACCCAGCCGATAGCACCGAACACCGCGACGTCAACCACAAAATCACCAATCGAATCCAGAAATCTTCCAATACGGGAGTACTGTTCCTTTGCCCTTGCGAGTTGACCATCGGCAGAGTCCAGCACATCTTTGAGCGTTACGAGAAGACCAGCGATCGCGGTCGAAAGCGCTTGATCGCGAAGATAAAAGACGGCGGCAGCAAGCCCTGCGATCGTCGAAGCGATGGTCACCTGATTTGGTGTAACGGGAGTTCGGTAGAGCAACCAGACAATGAGCCCAGCAATCGGCCGGAGCACGTAGGTGTTGATCAGCTCGTCTGAGATGTTTGATTTGAGCGAATTTCTGTACTCGTACATGAATATACGGCCTTACCGAAATGAGCGGCCCTAATCCGATCTCACTTTTCTATGAGCGGCACGATAACCTTCTCGGCCAGTTCAAGATCTTCCGGCGTGTCAATCTCGACCGCGGGATAATCACTTGTATCAATTGCCGTGATGCTAATCCCTCGGTCAATCAGTTCCTGAAACGCCGCTTCATAGAACTCCGTCCAACCGTGACCTGCTCGCACGCGTCGCTCAAGGATCTCGAACATCATTTCAGCAGCGGAGGGGGAAAAGAGTTCGATGCCGATGGATTCACCGTACGTCTCATCGAGCGGCGTTGTCTTGGCGATCATGACGATACTCTTGTGTTGATCGACCTTCACGCGGATTTCCTCTTCATCGTGGTCACCCTTCACCCGCACAGCGATCCGGTTCGGCGGCTTCTGCAGCTTCAAGTACGGAAGGAGTCGGGGCGAGAACACAATGTCACTATCAAGCAGCAAGAGTTCCTGCAGCGGTGCGTTCCTGCGCGCTTCACTCATATAGAACTCCCGCGCCATCAGGAGCGAAAAGGCATTATTGGTCGATTCGAACTTTGGGTTTACAATGAAGCGAATCCGATGAAACGGGAAGTGCTTCTTGACAAAGGAGCGCACGTCCTCTGCTTTGAAGCCGAGGACAAGACCGATCGCTTCAATTCCCGCGTCGGATACATACTCGATCATGCGCTGCAGGATTGGTTTTCCTCCAACGGGCAGAAGAAATTTGGGGATTGAATCCGTGAGAGGTTTCATGCGGGTTGATGCACCCGCAGCAAGAATGATGCACTTCACGCTGGCACCCTGTCGGCTTTGGTTGCTTGCAGAAACGCCGAAAGTCCTTGAAGGAGTCGCAGGTTCTGCTCCTTCGTGCCGATCGTAATGCGGACACAGTTGATGAATTCCGGTTCGGAGAAGAATTTGACGATGATCTTCTGTTCGTCGAGGTACGCTTTGAGGGGCGCTTTGAGCTCGCCGGGGATTTTGACCAAAATGAAATTCGCACCCGATTTGTAGCACCGAAATCCAGCTTGCCGTGCGAAGAAATCGTAGTAGGTGTGCCGATCAGCGCGCATCTGCTGACTCGTTCTCTCATAGTAGTCTGACGAATCGAGGGCGGCGAGCGCGAGAAGCTCTGAAACGCGGTTGTAGCCAAGATAGCGCGCCGCGAATTTCGTCAACCGGCTCAGACTTGCGCCGACAGCCGTGAAGGCAATGCGAGCACCAGCGAGCGCGTAGTACTTTGAGAATGTCCTGAGGACCACGAGATTACGGTAGCGGCTTATGAGCTCGGCGATATGTTCATTCGACGTATCAGCAAAACCCCAGTAGGCTTCGTCCAAGACCACGATGCTCTCGCGAAATGCCTCCGTGAGCTTCTTGAGGTCTTCGTCCGGAATGGAGTTGCCCGTTGGATTGTTTGGGGACGCGATGAGCACGACGCGCGGGGATTCCTTCTGATAGAGTGCGATGAGCTCACCGACATCGTAGTAGTATGAATCCTTCCCCTCCTTGAGAGAATACGTGATCGTCTCCCCTGCCACCTCGGAAGCGACTTTGCGGTAGTACCACCACGATTGCGCCGGACAGAGAATTTTCTCCCCAGGGCCAAGATAGCAATGCACGGCTTGCTTGAGCATATCTTCGCTCCCCTCGCTCAGTAGGATTTGCTCCTCAGGGATCTCCAGCTCTGAAGCAAGCCGTTCTGAAAGTTTGCTCTTGACTCCCCGAGCAAAATCACGCGAGTAGACGCTCAGTTCTTCGATTCCAATGGCTCGAAGAGCTTCGAAGCACTTGGGAGCGGGTCCGTAAAGATTTTCGTTACGGTCGAGGAAAAGGGTATTTGAGGCATTTCCCATTCTGTAATGCCGCTCCTGTCGGAGCTCGCTCATCTATTGTTTTTTTATCTAGTTACATCACGCCCCGACGGGGCCAAAAGCACGTGATCTGAGCTCATTCGACAAGCCGGAGCTCCGTCAGATGATCACCAATCCTCTCAGTAGAATGTGTCGGCTTTCCGGAGGGTACTAAATGTGTTCACCCATCCAGGTTCGCCCGAGTTATAGGCGCTCCGTCAGGAGCACAATGTTTCTGGAACATTCAAAAGAATCGCTGAAGCTCCGTAGGAGCGAAATGTCAATCACTGTACACGCGCTCCGCTAGGGACGCAATGTTTTTGAAGCCCAGCAAAAGGTATGACAAAACTCCAAAGGAGCGAAGTGTGAATCGTTCTAAACGCGCTCCGCTAGGAGCGCGATGTCTATAGACAAGCAAAAAACCAATTGACAGAGCTCCGTAGGAGCGAAATGTCAACCCAAATCAGTTTTCTCAAAGATGTATTTCCGATCGAACTCCACCTGGAATTCGTTCAGCGCCTCAGTGTATTCCTCGATGAACGATTTCTTTGAATGATGCTTTTCTTGGTTCTGGAAATATCGAATAACCCTATCGAGCTCGGAATGCGAGTGTGAGAAAGCACCAAATCCTTCTTGCCAACTGAACTTTCCTTTCACCCATCCCTTTTCATTCACAAATCGTGAAGAATTCGCTTTGACATCGCGAAGCAGATCAGACAATGCAATATCCGGTTTCAGCCCGACGAGCATATGGATATGATCCGGCATGCTATTGATGGCAATCAGCTTCTGCTTCTCGTTGCGGATTATTCCGGTGATGTATTTATGCAATTCTTCCTTGCAATCACGGCGGATAAGGTTCCCTCTCCCTTTTACGGCGAATACAACGTGGATGTAGATCTGCGTATATGTGTTGGCCATTGTGATGTCGCTCCTCACGGAGCTTTCCTTCTTATGTGGATGGATCTAAAGATGTGACACCGCGATCGGGGCTCGCAAGGGCAATTCCGCCTTCACGCGGGCAAAGCGATGCCGCTCCTGACGGAGCTCGCTCATCTATTGTTTTTTTATCTAGTTACATCACGCCCCGACGGGGCCAAAAGCACGTGATCTGAGCTCATTCGACAAGCCGGAGCTCCGTCAGATGATCACCAATCCTCTCAGTAGAATGTGTCGGCTTTCCGGAGGGTACTAAATGTGTTCACCCATCCAGGTTCGCCCGAGTTATAGGCGCTCCGTCAGGAGCACAATGTTTCTGGAACATTCAAAAGAATCGCTGAAGCTCCGTAGGAGCGAAATGTCAATCACTGTACACGCGCTCCGCTAGGGACGCAATGTTTTTGAAGCCCAGCAAAAGGTATGACAAAACTCCAAAGGAGCGAAGTGTGAATCGTTCTAAACGCGCTCCGCTAGGAGCGCGATGTCTATAGACAAGCAAAAAACCAATTGACAGAGCTCCGTAGGAGCGAAATGTGATCCCGTTTTCACTCGATGACCCACGGTTCCAGCAGATGGTCGGCGATGCCTTCGATAAAACGCGATGGTTTGGTAAGAATCAGGCCGCTCTCGCGGTCATAGATGTTCATCGGGTAGGTGATGAAGAGATTCTGCTTCGCCCGCGTGCAGGCGACGTACATCAGCCGGCGTTCTTCCTCCATTTCTTCATCAGTCGCAACGGCACGCATCGCCGGGAATCTTCCCTCCAACGCGTAGATGACGAAGACGGCATTCCATTCCAGCCCCTTCGCACTATGGATCGTTGAGAGCGTGAGATACTCCTCTTCGGGTCCGGGTGATTCCACGTCAACAATGCTCTCATTGGGAGGCTCCAAAGCGAGGTCGGTGAGGAGCGAGCCCACATCGCGGTACCGCTCCGTGATATTCTGGAACATCTCGAGGTCCTTCTTCCGCTTCTGATGATCATCGTAGCGGGCACGGAGAATCGGCTCGTAGTATTCAAGAATCTGATATGTCTTCTCCGCGGGCGCGATGTTGGCTGCGGCGATTTGCTTCAACATCTCGAACATCTTCTGGATGTTGTTGGAGTAATCATTGAACTGCATCCAGAACCGCGTGGTCGGCAGTACCTCTGTGCCCCCGGGTAACTCGGCAACTCTTCGCTTCAGAATGTCATCAATGACTTTCTCCGCCGTCCGTGGGCCAACGCCGTCAATAAGGAGCAGAACGCGATTCCAGGAGACCACATCCCGTGGATTTTCCAACACACGCAGGTATGCAACGACATCTTTGACGTGCGCAGTTTCAATGAACTTGAAGCCACCGAATTTGACGAACGGGATGTTCGCTTTCGTGAGCTCGATTTCGAGATCGAATGAGTGAAAGGAGGAACGGAACAGGACGGCAATCTCCTCAAGCGGGATTCCCTGCTCGCGCAACTCGAGGATCTTCTGCACCAGGTAGCGCGACTGCATGTTCTCGTTCTCCGCGCAGATGAGCTGTGGAAGACCACCGCCGGGTTTTCGCGTGTACAATTCCTTGTAATACATTGGAATATCAAATATCAAAGTGTAAAAAGAAAAATTACACTGAAAAATGTAACATGAGCTCCGATGAAGCCCCACGGCGCCTTTCTACATTTTGATTTGTCATTTTCCTATTTGCTATTTGATTTTTCATTTACCGTTGCTCGTCTTAGTATTTCATTGGCGAGATTCAGTATCGGTTGTGTGCTCCGGAAGTTCTCCTCCAGCTTGATGATCTTGCAGTCCTTAAACTCCTTCGGAAACGTCATAATATTCTCGATGGTCGAGCCACGGAACGAATAGATGCACTGCGCATCATCGCCGACCACCATCACGTTTCGATGCTTGAACGCCAGAAGCTTCACCAGCTCGGCCTGTACCCGGTTGGTGTCCTGATATTCGTCCACCATAATGTACTTGTAGCGGTCGGAGAGGAGTGCACGGACCGAATCGTTTTTCTTCAATAGCAAAGCGAAGTTGACCAACAGATCGTCATAGTCCATCAAATTGTGCTGGCGTTTGTATTGCACGTACGCGCTATGCACGGTCTGAACATCCCCCTCCAACTCTAGATACTGTGGGTAATCTCTGGCTAGCAGATCCTTCACTGGAGTGATCGTATTCACGCACCGGCTGTAGAGGTCGTAGAGAGCCTCCTTCCGCGGGAAGCGCTTTTCTTTCGTGTCGAATTTTAGCCTCGTGCGAATGAGATTGACCACATCCTCCGCGTCGCCTTGATCGAGAATGGTGTAATTCGTCTCGTACCCAATCTGCGTGGCGTATTTTCTCAGCACGCTGTTGGCAAACGAATGGAAAGTTCCACCGGAGATCTGCTCGCAGCGGCTATCGAGCAGAATTGCTGCGCGTCGCAGCATGTCCTGCGCCGCTTTTCGTGTAAACGTCAGAAGTAGTATGCTGTCCGGCCTGAGGCCAAGCTCAACGAGGTATGCAACACGATAGACGATCGTGCGCGTCTTGCCCGTCCCCGCGCCCGCAATGATCAGATGCGGACCGTTCAACGATGTCACTGCCTCGTACTGCGCCGCATTCAGCTCCTTCTTGTAATCAATCTGGAAGCGCTGCGGATGGACGAGGTGAAGATTGTCGGTTGGAAGCTGTTTTAAGGTGAATTTCTTCATTTAGCGCGGATACTCACTGATGTCCACGGATGCTCACCGATGTCGACCGACGCTCGATGATACGCATTCGTGATCGTCTATTCGAATATCGTAAGGGGATTGATTGTGAATGCGTGCCCCAGCAGTTCTTCTGACTCTTCCCCTCATTCCCTCATCCCCTCTCCTTTTCTCCCCCCCTCATACACTCTATCTCTTCCTCACTGCTTCATACACCTTCGTCACATTCCCATTCGGCCCAGCAAGTGCCTGTTGAAATCCTGGAAATTCCTTCTCATAGGTCGGAGCCAATTCGTCCGTCACAAGCCTCGTTGCATCATCGACCGTTGCACTACGCTCAACCTGCGCCGTGACGGAAGCGACCAAATCCTTCAAATAACGTACGACGAGATTCAAACGATCCTTCCCCTTCAGAACATCACCGTGACCCGGAATCATCGTGGCAAAGTCCAGCTTGCCGACGGCTTCGAGTGTTGCAGCCCACGCCGTGGGGATTGCATCGCGCATGAACGGAACTCCACCGGTCAACATATCACCCGTGACCAAGACTTTCTCCTTCGGGAGATAAACGAAGACATCCCCACGCGTATGACCCTGCCCGAAATACAGCACTTGAACTTGCCGCTCACCTGAATGAAGCACAAGGCTCTTGTCAAATGTCAAATTCGGGATTGTGATCTCGATCGTCTTCAACTCTTCCAGATACGCCTCCTGGTTTGCGATTTGCTGCTTCAGCTGGGCTTTCACGCTGTCCGGCATCACGGTACCGTCAGCCCTCTTTCCGCTTTGAAGCAGCGCCCTCATTTGCGAGATCCGGTTCGGGAGATCAGTCAGGCTTTGCTTGATGCTGGGGATAGCTCTGCCGATAATATCTTCGCGCGTGTTGTGATGCGAAATGAACTCTGTCCCACTGGGAAATGCCGCTTCGTACACCTTATTCCCCTGCGTGTGATCGTTGTGCCAGTGCGTATTGATGACGTACCGGATCGGTTTGTCGGTGATCTTCTTGATCTCGCGAATCAAATCCTTGGCCCACGACGGACGCAAATGCGTGTCGACGACCACAACACCATCCTCCGTCACGATAACGGCTGCGTTGCACAGAACCCCGGGTTTTGCAATCGCCGCATAGATCCCATCTGCCACTTTAACAATATTGAAATACTCAGATGCCGGCGATGGTGATGCAATCAAGAACAGGAACACGCTGAGCGTGATGAAACGAGTCACTCGCATTGGGCTGCCCTCCAGGTTGTGTTATTGTTGAGAAGATACCTCAAAAATTCGTAAAGGGAAATAGACCATCTTGAGTTTCCCCCAATAAAGCTTTAGTATGGAAGTACAATGAACGGGTGTACCGTCATTTTTCACTTTTCATTTTGACTTTTTCTTTCTCACATGAATGTCCTTGTACTGAACTGCGGTAGTTCGTCGCTAAAATTTCAGATCACTGAGACCGATCTCGATATCATCGACAAGAACGCTGACCAACAAAAGGCCAAAGGTCTTGTCGAGCGCATCGGGAGCCAATCGCTTGTGACGCTGCAAGCGACTGGCAAGCCCCCGCTGAAACAGGCGTTACCGTTACGCGACCATCGAGCAGCCCTCGATCACGTCGTCCGATGGATGATTTCCTCTGAAGCGCAAATCCCCGGTATCCGGTCACTTGCTGATGTTCATGCGGTTGGCCACCGAGTCGTCCACGGCGCTGAAAAGTTCACGAAGTCGGTCATCATCGACGAGAACGTAATTCGGGGAATTGAAGACTGCATCGAACTTGCGCCCCTCCATAACCCGGCGAACCTCAAAGGTATCTATGCTGCGCGCGACCTTCTTGGACCCGGCGTGCCGCAGGTGGCTGTGTTCGACACATCGTTCCATTCGACAATACCGGAAACGTCGTACCTCTACGCCATTCCATACCAACTCTACCGCCGTCACAAGATTCGCCGCTACGGATTCCACGGCACATCCCATCGCTATGTTGCCTTCCGGTATAGGCAGTTGACAGGAAAGGACCTCGAGAGCACCAACATCATCACTCTGCACCTCGGAAACGGATGCTCCGCCTGCGCCATCAAGCGCGGAATCTCCATCAACACCTCGATGGGGCTTACGCCGCTCGAAGGTCTCGTCATGGGAACCCGCGGCGGCGATATCGATCCCTCTGTGATCGAATTTCTGTCGCACAAAGAGGCAATGTCCCTTACTGAGATCGACGCGCTTCTCAATAAGCAATCGGGATTGCTTGGTATCTCCGGCCTTACCAATGACATGAGAGACCTGCTCGCGGAGGAACAAGAACACCAAGACCGGCGCGCGAAACTTGCCATCGACATTTTCTGTTTGCGAGTCAAGAAGTATGTCGGCGCGTATCTGGCCGAAATGTCGGGGGCTGACGCCATCGTGTTCACGGGCGGAATTGGTGAGAATTCGCCGCCTATTCGGCAGCGCATCTGCAAGGGTCTCGAATGGCTCGGCATCGAGATCGATGAGGAGGCAAACGCTGAGCTCTTCGGCGGCAAGGAAGGAGAGGTGGGCAAACCAAGCAGCCGCGTGAAGCTGTTCATCATACCGACGAACGAAGAGCTGCTCATCGCTCGAGATACAGTCCGCAGCGTGCGAAATGCCCCAAGGCGGTGGTAATCCGTACCGGGCCCCGTCGCTCAAGAATTCTCATTTGACCAAATAAACACAGACTAAACATCCGAATCCCTCTCCTCTGTTCCAGAGAGGAGGGCAGACTTTTTTGCTTCATTCACTGATGTTACGCAAGAACGAAAACGGTCGGGTTCTGACCAACAAGACACACACCCCTCTGCTCCCCTCTCTCATCGCACGAGCCAACGCTCGAGAGGGGACGTATGAAGCAAAGATCATAACACCCGCACAAAACCGGAGCGTAATCAGTCCCCTCCCCGCCAGACCGACAGCTCTGTCGGGCTGGTGCAGCAAGGGTGTTGTGCGTTGGGGGAGAGGGGATTTACCT
>JBBTCR010000077.1:0-9332 GCA_038043105.1 Bacteroidota bacterium | reverse complement strand
TCCGGTCGGACGGGTCGGGCTGGCATCTCAACGCTCAAGACCCTAAGATGAGACCAGCGATCCAACAAGCAATCCCAAAGCGCGTCTACAAGGGTGACATCAAGCTTTCCGTCATTGGATTTGGCGGTGTCGTAGTCATGGGAGGCTCACAGCAACACGCGAACGATATCGTCGCTGAAGCGTTCGAGCGCGGGATCAACTACTTCGATGTGGCTCCCTCCTACGGCAACGGTGAGGCCGAGCAGAAGCTCGGTCCAGCGCTGAGACCGTACCGCGACAAAGTCTTCCTCGGCTGCAAGACGATGCGGCGCGACGCAGAAGGCGCAAAAGAAGAATTGGAACGATCACTCCAACGTCTGTACACAGACTATTTTGACCTCTATCAGTTCCACGCCCTGACGAAACTGGAAGACGTTGAACAGATATTCGCTCCAAAGGGCGCGGCCGAGACATTTCTGAAAGCGCGGGAAGAAGGAAAAATCCGCTTCATCGGCTTCTCCGCTCACTCCGAAGAAGCTGCACTTGCGATGATGGATCGATTTGCCTTCGATTCCATTCTCTTCCCCATCAACTTCGTCTGCTACGCGAACGGGAACTTCGGGCCGCGCGTCGTCCAGCGTGCAAAGGAAAAGGGCGTTGCTCGTCTCGCACTGAAAATGCTTGCACACACACCGTGGCCAAAAGGGGCTGAGCGCAGATATCCGAAATGTTGGTACAAACCCGTCGACGAACCGAGCCTCGCTCTGCAGTCGCTGCGCTTCACACTCTCCGAGGACATCACTGCTGCCGTTCCTCCGGGCGATGAGGGACTGTTCCGACTTGCGATGGAACTCGCCCCGAGGTTCACTCCGCTAACAGAAGAGGAACGAACCCAGCTCGTCGCTAGCGCGAAGGATCTTGACCCTCTCTTCAAAACGTAGCGCTCGCGCCAAGAGAAGCCAACTGATACGACAACTTCTCGTTTGCTATCGCTCGACAACGGGGAGCAACGGCTACTTTTCACGGAATCTTGGTTGTTTTTCAGACCTGTTTTGAGTAAGTTCTTGCGAAACGATGCCACCTGAGTACTTCGTCTTCAAGCTCTCTGACACTGTTTTTGTGTCGGTCTACTTCTTGACAGTTCGTGGAAGGGTGATGAGTTCGTAGTCAAGTTACGGCTGGATTTTCACGGTAAGAGGCACGAAGTCATTCGTTACGATGCCGCTCACGGTGGGCCACACAAGGATGTCTTGCGCCCTGACGGAAGCAAACACCAAGTGATATCATTCAGGTATTTGGACAATAACCAGGGTCTGACCTTCGCGCTTGATGATCTCTATGAACATTGGGAATACTACGTAGGAAGGTACAAACAGTGGCTAGTCGAAAGCAAAAGAAATCCGTCCAAATAAAGCAGATTATCGAAAAACTCAAGTCGATGGGTGCCCACGAACTCACCGAAGAGGAAAAGAAACTCCCCTGGCATGAAAAGGACATCGCGGAGTTCGAATCCTACCTTAGGCGAAAAAGGGAACAGCGTTTGGGCGTTCGTGAAACAAAGAGCCTCATATAAGACCAAGCGCGCACCAAAAGTGAAATCCAAAGCCTAGTCGCATCGTATGATCAAACACCTTGGTGTCGTCGGCGCAGGGACTATGGGAACAGGGATTGCCCAGGTTGCCGCACTTTCCAAAATCGATGTCGCCCTCTACGATATCAACGGCACATTGCTCCGACAGGCCCTGGAACGGATCAAAGGGGAATTCAAACGAGGCGTGGAGAGCGGCAAGCTCACGCAGGAAGTGACAACGGAAGCCTTCACCCGAATTCACCCCCGAACGCATCTCTCGGATCTGAACGCTTGTGAAATAGTTGTCGAGGCCGTTATTGAAGATCTTCGCGTGAAGAAGGATCTTTTCAAGCACCTTGAGGCAGACACAAAACCAAATACCGTCCTTGCTTCGACGAGCTCCACGCTTTCGATAACCGCGATCGCCGCAGCAACACGACATCCCGAGCGTGTCGTCGGGACACATTTTCTCAATCCAGCAGACAGTACGAAGCTCGTGGAGGTTGTCCGGGGTCAGCAGACGTCAGACGAAGCCGTTGCGCTTATCGTAGAGCTCGTTCAGCAATTGGGCAAGACGCCGGTCGTCCTCAAGGATGCACCGGGATACATCGTTAACCGTGTATCCCAAGCGTTCTACGGCGAAGCGCTAAGGCTGCTTGCAGAAAACGTAGCGACTGCGGAAGAGATCGACAGGATCGTCAAGCTCGAGGGTGGGTTTGCGACGGGTCCCTTTGAATTGATGGATCACATTGGAGTGGATGTCAGTCTTTCGACGACTCAGTCGATGTACGATCAGTATTTCGGCGAACCTCGATACAGGCCTCATCCCCTGCTGAAGCGGATGGTCGAATCGGGAATGCTCGGAAAGAAATCAGGGCAGGGTTTCTACAAGTACAACCAAAACAGGTAGCGCAAGTCTGAGGGTACGGTACGACGCTTGTTGGAGACTGGAAAAAGACCGTGGGCAAGTCGAAAAGCACGAAAAAACTGGAGAGCGCTCGCAAGAAATCCGAAGAGCCGCGAAGGACGAGGGTCTACATCGTCGGCGAGTCGCCGATGGTCGAGGAGTACGCTGAGCTCTGTGGCATTCATGGCTTTGAAGTCTTCGTGGAATGGAACGAACAACCGGCAGCGTTTCCCACGTTCACAGCTCAGACGATCAAGCGTGCTCGGACAATCCCTTCGGAGATTTCGCTTGCTCTTGAGCTCACCAACACTGACCTTGATCGGAAGCGAAAGAACATTCAGAACCTCGATCGAGCTCTTCCACCGACATCGGCGATCGTGAGTTCGTCCGTCACTGTCACAGCAACCGAGCAGTCGACGTGGGCGAAGTACCGCAACAGACTGGTGGGTGTGAGCGCACTGCCCACATTGATCCAGAAGCCATTGGTGGAAGTGGCACCGACGGTCTTTTCACCGAAGGAGACAATCGAGGTCATCCAGCGGTTCTTCCACTCTCTTGGAAAGGAGCTCGCGCTCGTGCAAGACCGGATCGGGCTGGTCCTTCCCAGGATCTTGTGCCAACTCATCAACGAGGCATCGTTTGCGTTGCAGGAGCAGATAGCGACGCCACAGGATCTGGATACGGCAATGAAGCTTGGAACAGGCTTCCCTCTCGGGCCGATTGAATGGGCAGACAAGATTGGAATGAAGCAGGTCTACGCGGTCCTCTCGGCACTTCAACGAGACCTGCAAGAAGATCGGTATCGCATTTCTCCGCTTCTCGCGCAACTGGCTCAAGGTGGAACATGGTGGAAGCAAGCGTAGCGACATTATCAAGAAAGGCAGGAACGATGAAACCTACATACACAATCGGCCGGCTGTTGTTCCTTGTTCTCTTCACGTCGGTGTGCACACAAGCAGCTTTTCCGCAAGTGGGGGGAACCGGCAAGGCCTTTGAGGGGGTGTTGGAGTATAAACTGCAGACGTCTGACCGCGTGCAGATCTTCAACTACCTCATCAAGGACGAGAGAGTACGCGTCGAAGCCGCGGACCGAGAGGAGACGCCTCCGATCATCATTGTTGACTACAGTTTCAAGAAGACCTTCTACATCCTCCCACATCGTGAGCAATACGTCGAGCTGGGAGGCCTTCAGGAATCCGCTGCCGAGCAGCAGACAGAGGAGCAGGCAGGCGTTGAGAGGACTGGAGAAACGGATGAGATTGAAGGATTTACGTGCGATCAACTGCTTGTGAAGACTGAGACAGGTGAAATTGAAATATGGGCGACCAAAGAATTAGGGACTGCCGGGACGTTCTATACTGTTACCAACGAGCCACCCGCCTCCCTCACGCCGTGGCAGAATGTCATTCTCAGTCAAGGATATTTTCCGCTTCGAACCATCTTAAAAAATGATGAGGGGGACGAACTGACGCGGTTCGAGGTGAGTTCCGTTAAGAAGAAATCCTTGAGTGAATCGCTGTTCCGGCATCCGACGGACTATGAGAAGATCGGCATCGAGCAGCTCCGGCCAAAACCTGTGTCCAAAAAGAGTCGAACGAGATGACTATAGCATGATAACAAGCGCACGATTATCTATGAGACAGGTAGTTGCACTAGCTAGTCTGTTGTTGTTGCTTTCCTTGACTTTTGCCCAGCCTAAAGTCACTGTTGACAGGACAAATGTCGACCTAGGCGTCATTTACAACGGAGCCACTAAGAAAGCTCGTGTCGTTGTCAAAAACAGCGGCAAGGATACATTGAAAATTCTTGGGGTGTACACCTCGTGCGGGTGCACAACCGTCAAGCAACCCAAGACCACGCTCACAGCCGGTGAATCCGATGCGATCGAGGTCGAGTTCAACTCCACGGGTTTCCGCGGGAAAATCACAAAGCACATCACCATTCAAACAAACGATCCAGCTTCACCTCAAGTTTACATCGCGCTGGTCGCAGATGTGATCGACGAGCTCGAACCAGTCAGCCGCTCATCGGTCATTTGGCTGGGGGCAATACCGGTTGGGAAGGCGGTAGAACAACCCATCGCCTTCAAAAACGTTTCCGGAAAGCCGATGACACTTCGAGGATACAAGAGCTCTTCGGAGCAGGTCGTCGCCAGATTGGATCAGAGAAGCGTTCTGCCGGCTGATACGATTCGCATATTCATAAAAGTCACCCCGAAGAAGATGGACTATTCCAGCGAGCAGATCCTCCTGGAAACGGACAGCAACAAGCAATCACAAGTCCCCATACGAATCACGTTCATAGGAGTTCGACCCGATTGAGTCGTTTGCGAACAGCGTTGCGTGAAGCGGGAATGCTGTTGCTCGCTGCGACCGCACTGGGATTCATCTACACGGCGGCGATGGAGAAAGGTTTGTTCGCGAGCCGCCAGCCCGCAGACACACTATCGCTCCCCTCCTCTCGGAATGCGCCCGTGATGATCTCTCGCGACCAAGCGAAAGCGTACTTTGACGGCGGGGACGCCCTCTTCATCGACTCGCGGCACGAGTTCGATTACAAACTGGGGCACATCAAGGGCGCGATCAATCTCCCGTTGAACGAGTACAATCTCAAGATGGGCGCGCTCGTCCAGCTTCCGAGAGAAAAGCTCATTGTTATCTACTGTGACGGAGCAGACTGCAACTCGAGCATCGAGCTCTCCGCCAGATTGTTTGCCGATGGCTTCCTCAATGTGAAGATCTTCTTCGGCGGATGGGACGAGTGGAGGGCGCAGAATCTGCCAATAGAAAAGTCAACTCCATGAAGTATCTTCTGTCGAACGACTATCTTGCTCTCCTGACACGAACGTTCGTGGGCCTTCTCTTCCTTGTGGTGAGCCTGGAGAAGATTGTCGAGCCAGCCGCATTTGCTCAGTCCATTGCGAACTACAAGATTATCTCGCCGCCGTTGACGACCGTTCTCGCCACGATCTTACCATGGCTCGAGCTGCTCTGTGGCTTTGGTGTCTTGTTTGGGATCTTCCGCCGAGGCAGTTCCTTATTGCTGTCGGGGATGCTCATTGTGTTCACCGCTGGTGTGATTTCAGCGCTTTGGCGCGGATTGGATATCGCTTGCGGTTGCTTCACGCAAGACCCGACAGTTGGCAAGATCGGGTGGATGAAGGTCGTGCAGAACGTCACGCTCCTTGCGCTAACAGTGTTTTTGTATTACTCCTCGAGCGTGAAGTTCTCCATCGAACACCACCTTCGAACCCGATCCTCCGAGTGAGATACTGACCGTCCGTGCAACGTTCAGATCTCCTGTTGAAGCCCGAGACTGCGGAGGAGTCTTACCGCTGCGGTACTCACTTGAGCCTGAAACGACCAGAGCCGATGTTCTGCTGCTCACACGACATTGAAGAATAGATAAACGTTCGTCATCCTTTTGAGCCCCCTCAATGAAGGAGAATTACCATGAATGAACCTATAACCAGCGGTTTTCAAGACGTCAACCGCCGTCAATTCCTGAATATGATCGGTAAGGGAGTTGGCCTCGCCGCGCTCTCCTCTGCTACCGTCGCAGCGCTGTTGGAGGATCTCCATGCTGCAGCCAAACGAGTCGAGCACCTCAGTCCGGAGCAGGCAGCAATGGACGAGGATTTCTGGTTTGAAATTCAGCAAGCGTTTTCGATCACGCGCGGGATTACCAACTTGAACAATGGCGGTGTGTCTCCCTCCCCGCGCATCGTGACCGAAGCGCTCGTGCGCTACACCTGGCAGCAGGAGGACGTTACGGCATATACAATGTGGCAGATCCTTGAACCTCAGTGCGAGACCGTTCGAACCGGGTTGGCCGATATCTTCGGCTGCGACCGCGAGGAAATCGCCATTACGCGGAATGCATCGGAATCGCTGGAGATCCTGCTGATGGGTATGGATTTGAAATCCGGAGATGAGATTCTCACGACGACACAGGACTACCCCCGGATGCTGACGACGCTTCGACAGCGGGAGGCCCGCGAGGGGCTCGTGCTGAAGATGATCAAGGTTCCCATCGCGCCGGAACATCTGGATGACATTACCGTTGAATTTGAAAAAGCGATCACTCCAAAGACTCGCGTCATTCTTATTTCGCACGTCATCAATATCACGGGTCAGATTATGCCAGTCAAGTCCATCTGTCAATTCGCCCGCTCCAAAGGCATCGAAGTGATTGTCGATGGAGCGCATTCATTTGCACACTTCGATTTCAGGCAGAGCGACCTTGCCTGCGACTACTACGGGACGAGCCTGCACAAGTGGCTCTTTGCTCCCAAAGGAACGGGTTTGTTGTTTGTCAAGCGGGACAAGATCGAAAAGATCTGGCCGTTGATGGCAGCGGAGAAAAGTCAGAAGAGCGACATCCGGAAGTTTGAAGAGATCGGTACGCACGCCGCAGCACCAAAGCTCGCGATCGGCGAAGCAATTCTCTTTCATAACGGCATCGGTGCAAAACGAAAAGAAGAGCGTCTTCGCTACCTCTCCCGGTACTGGATGAACAAGCTGAAGGATCTCCCCAACGTCCGATTCCACACGTCGTGGGAGCCGAACCAGTCGTGCGGCATCGCCAATGTTGAAATCGTAGGAGTCGATCCCGGAGCACTCGGAACCTATCTGATGGATAAACACAAGATCTTTACAACGCCCATCGTGCACGAGGAGTTCAAAGGGATCCGCATCACACCAAGTGTCTATACAACGCTGAAAGAACTCGACCGCTTCTGCGGAGTAATGGAGACTGTTGCAACAAAGGGGCTTCCCAAAGGATAGTATTCGCTTCCGAGCACCAACCTCTTGACTTGGGACTCCAAATAGCCTAAACTTGCATCAACATTACAATCACACAATATCCATTTCCAATCACACTATCTAAGGAGAAGGTGGTATGAAGAAACCTCTCGTCATTCTTGGGCTTTGCCTCCTTGCGCTGCTCGTGGTAAGTGAGGGCGTTTTTGCGCAAGTGCCGCAGGCACCGCAGTTGCCGATGCTACGGGTTCCGCGCATCAGCCAGGGGGCCAAGGTCACTCAGGTTGTCGGCATGAGCGAAGTCACGATTTACTATCACCGGCCGGGCGTGAAGGGAAGAGAGATATGGGGAAAGCTGCTTCCGTACGGTGAGGTATGGCGCGCCGGCGCGAATGAGCCAACGCTGTTTACGTTCAGCGATGAAGTCACGATTGAAGGCAAGAAATTGCCAGCAGGCACATACCGATTCGTCGTGATCCCTACGCTGGGAGACTGGACCGTGATTTTCAACTCGGAGGTCAAAAATTGGGGCACGGTCTACGAAGCCAAGTACGATACGTTGCGATTCTCGGTGACTCCTCAAGCCGGCCCGCATGAGGAATGGATGTCGTTCAGCTTCACTGATCTCACAGCGAATTCCACGCGTGTCGTACTGGCGTGGGAAAAAGTAAGAATCGGGTTTAAGATTGAGTTTAACACTCTCGCAAGACTCCAGGCGTCAGTCGGCACGTGGCAGCTCCTGAGCGCTGCATCTCGGTTCGCGCTGGATAACAACATGTATTTCCCCGAGGCGATGAGTTGGATCGATCGCGCTCTCGCGATAGAGAAGAATGCCAACACGCTCCGGACGAAGGCAGAACTCCTGGCGAAAGCCGGCAAGAGAGAAGAGGCAATAACGTCCGGGGAGGAGGCCTTGAAAATTTTCAAGGCTATGGACCAGAGCCGGATGAGCCAGTTCCAGAAAGATCAATTTACAGCGTTTGAGAAGTTGGTAGCAGACTGGAAATCGAAAAAGTAAGCGCGGGCGGATTATCGAATCAGCCTGGCCAGATTCTCGAAAGCCTCGCCGATTGTGTTTGGCGAGGCTTATTCATTTCTGCGAATCCCTCCGCTTTTCATTCAGACAGATGCTGCGCATTGTTGATTCTCCGGTTTCGGAGTTGTAGACTACGACGCGCGGATTGCTGCGCGTGTTTCGCACACATTACCGGGAGAAACATTATGAAACGAGCCTTGGCAACCCTTACACTCGCGTCCACCCTCGTTGCGGGTGGAACCTATGGCCAAAGTCTGGAACGCTTTAGCAAGAATCCTTTGCCGAAGTTGAATGTAATCGGCATCGCTCTTTCTGAGGACGCGACCATTGCGAAGACCGTCATCGAAGATTTCTACCGAAAGCAGATGAAGCTCGAGGTTCAGTACCCGGTCTTGGTCGATCCATCCTACAAGAAGCTTGGAGAACAGAAAGCGATAGATATTTCGTTCTTTGGAAAGAGCGCAACGGGAAAGAAGTACTCCGCCGCCACGGATTCCCTTCTTGGACTGAACGCAAACCCGTTCACCTTGCTCATCGTCGATCGGAGCAGGAAGGTCCGCGCGTTTACTCAAGGTGTCATCATTGACCCTAGAGATGCCTCAAGAGTGCTTGAGGAGCTGCTGTTGAATCTCGATGGCAAGGAGCTGATCAGCGTGGACTCCGGCGAGCCGGACATGGCCGAGGGATGGCAGACGGATCTCAGCAAGCAAAACGCGGAGAAAAAGAAGAAAGGCTTCGTCATCAGCATCGGGCCGAAGCAGAGCCTGTGGTATTCTCTGCTGGGCAACCCGATGCCGGATGTGCCTCTTCAGACCGTGGACGGAAAGGAGATGAAATTGCACGACGCGCTGGGAGGGAAGGTGAGCGCCGTGTTCGTGTGGCTGGCGTCTTCACAGCCTGATATCGCCCTTGTGAGCGCGGGAACCGGAATCATGATGCAGTTTATGGACAACGTGTACCATTCATTCGGACTTGGTGAAGCAAAGCCCGGTGATGAGGAGGTGAAGAATGCCGTGCCCGACGCCGAGCAACCGAAGAGGGAGTGAACGACACATTCTGTGACAGCTGAAACGAAAG
>JBBTCR010000076.1:0-1120 GCA_038043105.1 Bacteroidota bacterium | reverse complement strand
CATTGTAACTCCCCCATGGTGGAGAACGAAGTGGGCGTACGGGTTGTATGCCGTCATGGTTGTCGGATTTCTCTATACGATGAGGAGGTTCGAACTCAATCGGCGTGAGCAGAAGGCGAGGGTGCGGGAATCGGAGCTGCGCGCAAAGGCCGTGGAAGCAGAGAAGCGCGCCCTCCAGGCCGAGAATGAACGGCAAACGAAGGAATTGGAGGATGCTCGAACGCTGCAGCTTTCCATGCTCCCGAAGGATGTCCCACACCTTCCGGAGTATGACATTGCCGTTTTGATGAAGACTGCAACGGAGGTGGGAGGGGATTACTATGACTTCAGCCTAGCGCAGGACGGCACACTGAATGTTGCCTTTGGGGATGCCACCGGTCACGGAATGCAGGCGGGCACGATTGTGACGCTGATGAAAGGTCTCTTCTTGTCGGACGCGTCAAGATTTGACATTCAGACCTTCTTCAACCACTGCAGCAAGTCGATCAAAGAGATCAGGCTGGAAAGGTTGTTCATGGCGTTCACGCTTGTAAGACTGAAGGGAAATTCCGTATATTTATCGAGTGCGGGAATGCCCCCGGTCTATCTCTACAGAAAGAGGGACGGCTCGGTGGAAGAGATTCTGCTCAAGGGGATGCCCCTCGGGGCAATGAAAAACTTCCCTTATGCTCTTCACGAGACCAAACTGGAGCGTGGGGACACGCTTCTCCTCCTGACGGACGGCTTGCCGGAACAGAAGAATGCCAGCGAAGAACTGTTTGAGTACGCGAGGATTCAGCAGGCGTTCTCGGAAGTCGGCACCTGCCAGCCGGACGAAATCATTGCTCATCTGGTGAAAGCAGGTGAATCGTGGATGAACGGTGCCACCCAGGATGATGATATCACCCTGCTTGTCATCAAGATGAGAGGTTAGGAGGCTAATGGTCTCGTTTGTCCGGTTCCGATCAAAAGGGCACTCTTTCACTCAAGGCTAGTCGAAAGGACGCGCATGAAGGACACGGTCACGTTGAAGATTGCATTACCGAAAATCCCGGATATCGAGCTTGTTGCGGTCGAAGGATTGGATCGTCTTGCACATCATATGGGGATAGCGGAGGAGAAGATCGGAGAGGCTAGAATC
>JBBTCR010000075.1:0-2894 GCA_038043105.1 Bacteroidota bacterium | reverse complement strand
CACCTGCTCGCCAGTCCGCGGATTGCGGGCCATCCTCCCTTTACGCTTCTTGACCTTGAAGCTGCCGAAACCGCGTATCTCGATGGTCTTACCCGCTTTCATCGCGTCGATCACGGTCGAAATGAATCCATCGACGACCGCCTCGGTTTCGACCTTCGTGAGCCCCGTGGCCGCTGCAATCACATCAACGATATCAGCTTTCGTCATTGGTCCTCCAGTGTTAGTGTGCGAAACCTTTTATCATCGCTCGTCTATGTGGAAATGCTTAAGGATCGCCGAATAGAAGTCCTCAACATCACGCAGGTTGCTGACAAGAATTGACTTCAGCACAACCGAGTCGAGATTCTGATACTCGTGGACGGCGATGTTTCGAAATCCCACCATCTTCTGCATCTTCTCAGCCATCGACGGCGCGATGATGTCTGCATGCTGGAGTAGTCGGAAGTTGTCGCGGAGATCCTTCGGGATCCCCAAACCCTCTGAGGCTACAATGTGTGCGGCTAGATCGATTGCAGCTTGCACGTTGAAGGTTGACGACAAAAATATCCTGCACATCGATCTCGTCCAATGACCCCGGATCGAGCCTTTTCACCTGCTGAATTCGATGCAAACAGCGTTGGATGGTGCTTATCTTTGCAGCGATGATATCCCCTGTCGACCATTGTCCATTAACCTCATGGTGCGAAGATGCGACCGTTCAAGATTTGTCGCTCATTCGGTGCCCGTACCATCTTGAGGTCGGCATACAGATTCACACAGCGTACAAAGAACTCATTGCTGACTCGGGAATCCCGTTCCAATAGCTTTCTTCCTTTTCGCAATACCTGCATCCCGATTACCGGGTTTGCGGTATTCAAGACGACAGCGTCTACGTCACAACCGAGTGCACGTGATAGCCGATCCTTAAGCTCGAAAACCTCGAGTGCTTGGGGCACCTCATCGGGAAAAAAGAGAAGACCGAGATCCACATCGCTCTCTGGACCGAACCTATTCGTCAGGAGAGACCCGAACAGAAAGGCGGTTGCGACGGTTGGTTCCTTCGCAAGCGCTTGCCTCAACTTGTTCTCTATGCTCAAGGCATCTACCATTGGCGTTATCCAGACTGCAACATCCTATCAAGAAGGATCAGAAGCCCGTAAATCTGTATTGAATAATCGGTTGGCGAAAAAGTTCGTCCTTTATCTGCGATAGATCCGAGACCGTCTCCCCCATCAACCTTTCGAACCACGACTTGAACTTGCGCTCTTTGACCACCTTCGGCTTCCCGCTTATGTCAGCGAGCTTGGCAGCAATGCTAATAGCATCCTCCAGTGTCCCGAGCGTGTCAACGAACCCATATTCGAATGCCTGACGCCCAGTGAATACCCTTCCATCGGCGTATTGCACCACGCGCTTTCTGTCCATCTTGCGCTCCTTGGCAACGACATCAACAAACTGGTTGTAGACGTCACCAAGAAGTTGTTCGAAGAACTTTTTTTCGTCCTCCGTCGTCTTGCGGAAAGGCGAGCCGATGTCTTTGTATTTGCCGGTCTTGAACGTGGAAGCGTCGATGCCAATCTTGTTCATCAGCTCGTTGAAATGCAGGAATTGGAAGATCACGCCGATGCTTCCTGTCAGTGTCCCCGGGTTTGCGACAATCTTGCTGGCGCCGCAAGACACATAGTATCCACCACTTGCAGCGACGGATCCCATCGAGGCAACAACGGGCTTACCTGAGTTTCGCGTCTTTTTGACCTCTTCGTAGATTTCCTGGCTTGCCGAGACCCCACCACCCGGAGAATCAACCCGGAAAACAATGGCCTTGACCGATCTGTTCTCCCGATACTTTTTGAACTGCCTGACGACATCCTGTGAGTTGATAATGATATCGCTTAGTTCGACCACGGCAATTCGTTCGCCTGAGGTCGTCATTGTCTCATCCTCCGGTTCCATAAAGATGAGCGAGACGACATAAAGGAGGAATAAGCCACCCAAGAGGAAAACGAAAGCAACGATTGTAAGCACCCACTTCGTCGTGTTTGACATAGCGTTACCGATGATGTCGATGCTGGTTGAATCAGGAGATCGGCGTGCTGCTAGGTCGATCCCGAAGGACTCATAAGTTGTTGAAATGCACAAGATTATAAGAAAACAGTGTCTGAAAGTCAAATAAGAATGTTGCGTGAAGTAGGTTGTAAGGAATTCACCGCTAAATCAAGGAATTCCAGGATGTGGTGATTGTTCGGAGTCTTGGGGACTGGGAGACAGAAGGCAGTTGATGATGAGGACGGTGAGAAAGTCGCGGTCGTATGCAAAAGACAAAAGTCCCGACAATGCGCTTCATTGCCGGGACTCGTCTGATTTCAAATCAGGGCAGCCGTGGCTGACTTCCTAATGTGCCAGGAACCGCTCCGCATCAATCGCCGCCATGCAGCCGGTGCCTGCAGCGCTCACAGCTTGTCGATATGTCGGGTCAGCGACATCGCCGGCCGCGAAGACTCCTGGAATGTTCGTCGCTGTGCTATGGGGTTTGGTGATAAGGTATCCAACTGAATCCATTTCAAGCTGCCCCTGAAACAGCTTTGTGTTCGGCTGGTGACCGATGCCTAGGAACAACCCGTCGCACTTGAAGTCAGTCGCGGCACCGGTCTTAACGTTCTTCAATCGCGCACCTATGATGGACTTCTTCCCTCCTTCATTTCTGCCCAGGATTTCGGCAACCACGGTATCCCAGATGAATTTGATCTTCGGGTTCTTGAACGCGCGATCTTGCATCACCTTGGAGGCTCGCAGCGCGTTGCGACGGTGGACAATGGTGACCTCTGAAGCGTATTTCGTCAGGAAGGTCGCTTCCTCAATAGCCGTATCTCCACCACCGACAACCAGGACGTGCTGGTTCTTGAAGAAAAATCCAT
>JBBTCR010000074.1:0-7481 GCA_038043105.1 Bacteroidota bacterium | reverse complement strand
GAATCCCGTCGAGTACGATGCATACACAAGCGACCCCTCGTCTATCTTAAGAGACGGGTTGATCTCATACGTCGCGTACGTTCCGAACGTGCTATGCTTGTTCAACCGCGCACCCAGCGCGAGAGCAAACTTGTTGAGAGATTCGTGAACAAGATTGCCATTGAGGTCAACATGTGCAAAGGCGTTGGCCGTGGTCGTGTTGAGATGCAGCGAATCCAGATCGCTCTGAAACTCAAATTCGCCGAACATGCTCCGGGAATAGAAATAGGACCTCGAGCTCATCCGTTCCTCGTACCAACCCGCCCCAATGACTCCTTGAACTCCAGACAAGCTGAAATTGCTCTGGATTTCGTTGGTGAGAGTGGTTCCTTCCCACTCTCCCTGAGAATAGGTATGATCCGTTGTTCCGAGAGGATCGACAACCGAGGAATCATCAACGGCAAGACGCCTCATCTCCGAGTATCCGCCAATAGCCTTGAGGTTGAGCGCGTCGCTCATACTGTAGGAAACCCCGTAAGTCAACAGGTTCCGACGAAAGTCGAGCGTGTAGTTGTCGTCATCGATATACGCGGTCCTGTCCAGATCGGTCCTCTGGCGCGTGTTCTTGAACGATAGGTACAGATCAACCTTGTCATTCCTGAAGCCGACCTTTCCCCACAGATCTCGTTTGTCGAATCCATCCCGATCTCGATTCTTGAACGCGTTTGGATTCGTGACGGTGTCCACCGTCGCATTGAGACCTCTAACGTCGGAATTGTTGATTTCCCCGTTCACGTAGAACCCGACTGGTAACGTATAATTGAGAAAGAGGTTCTGTGAGAACGTAGATGTCCCCTTGCCAAAGGCTCCTCCCCTCACCTCTGCGTCGGCGTGAATACCCGGAAGTCTGCTCTTCTGCGTAATGATGTTCACGACCCCTCCAATTGCAGACGAGCCGTACAACGTGCTGTGCGACCCTCGAACAATTTCAACTCGATCGAGCGCTGCGAACGACAGCTCGGACAGATCCAGAGCACTGTTCACAGAAGACGGATCCGTTAATCGCACATCGTCAACCAGAATGGCGGTCTGATTGTTCGATGCCCCTCGCATAAATATGCTTTGGATCATCCCGGGATTCTGTCCGATCCCCACAATATAAATTCCTCCGTGCTGTGCAAGGACTTCGCCGACACTCTGGAAGATGGAACTCTTGATCTGTTCATATGGGATGACCGTGACGCTCCTTCCCACGTCGATGGGATTCCTTTCGAACCTCGTTGCCGTGACGAGGACTTCTGGCAACTGATAGGTTCGAGCCGTATCCGCCCGTTCGCGCCCACCGTTGTCGGATCGACTCGATGAGTCAGCGGTGAGCCGTGGTTGAGCTGCTGCCGTCACGGCAAGCGCAGCAAGAAGGAAAAAGATCTTGCTCATCGGCGTTCCTCCGAAACGCTTGCTGGCGATTTCATTCTTCTTCATTCGTCACTCCTTGTTTGAGATTCGACATTCACACCGTTCGTGGGAAAATGTACAAACAAAAAAGCCCCGACCTTCGTGGGAAGATCGGGGCTGCAAAAGTACGATTGATCGAATCTCTGGACAGATGAATCAGTACCTTCCCGCGAAGGCTTGCCGACGACGACTCTCAACGCCCTGAGTCGACGCGACCGCTCGTTTTGGCAGGTCTCCTGGCTCTTCCGATCCCTGATTCACCTTCCCATCCTGATTGCCTCAGGACAGTGGCTTTTTTCATCAGAGACTCTTCCGCCGAAGGCGGAACCGGAACTACAGTTGCGGGGCAGCTTCCGCTTGTTCGTCCGACTGATGCGGACGAAACACGGAATTCCCTTTTTATCCCGTTTCGACTCCTGGTCGAAACGAGACACCAAAACGGTTGTGAGAAAGAACAGTAACTTCAAAAAGCTTGATACAAGATAGACAACTTCTTGGAGAGAGTCAAACACACTCGATCCTGGGTAGTGTCTTAATCTGCTTGTTCTTTTTTCAGCAGTGTTTTTGCAGTAAGCATGAAAATATTCGTCCTTGTCCTTGCTAACCTTGACAATGCGTTCATGCAACTTAGCGAATTTCTCGAGCAAAAAAGGCGAGCACGGCTCGCCTCTGGGAATGTAATATCTACTTGAGATAAAACTGAATTGTAAGGACTTGATGCGTTGTTTGCCTACTATTCGATTTTCTTCTCACTTATCGATTTTGGGTGGTAAATGAAAACCGGTTATGATCGCATGGTTGAATATCTTGGAAGTATGATCCAACAATATATCGTAGAGGATGGGGGCCGCTACTTTCTTTGCGAGGACACGAAAACTCTTCGTCCTATCGAGCCTTTTGAAAACTCCAACGATTGAAGCGTCGAATAACACTTTTGGCTGATTGGCTTTCTGACGACGAGGTCGTGCCGACACTTCTAACCTTACAGCGGCTATGTCTGGGATTCTCTCATTTAGGTAAAGCACACTGCTGAAACTTAGATTCACCATCATTACATGTTTGCCCTTTTTACCAGGGAAGGGGGGTAATTTGATGACGATCTTTTCAAACACATATGCATCCAACTTAAGTGCGCTCATATCCACCTTTCAGGAATTTCTCTTGGAACGTGACAGTCTCTGATTCCGACAATTGTCTGATCCGCTCTTGATGAATACGACTATGAAAGAAGATTTGCAGAAGCTCGTCCTCTTCATCTTTGAATTGAATTGTTGGCTTCAATCCAAGGGCAAATGACACTTTGAATAATGTGCTGAGTCTAATGTTCTCATTTCCGCTTAGCAACTGTGTTACGTACGATCTCGAACTATTTAGCATATTTGCCAAATCCGCTCTAGTCATGTTTCTCTTTTGCATTTGCTGGGAGATTCTTTCCCTTATATCGAGCAATTGGCGTTCAAGATTTAATGACCAGTCTTTCTCAATTGTTTCTAAGGCCTGCTTGAATTCATCTTGAATTTGTTTGTTCTTAATGAATCGAGCCATCATCGTCCTCCTCTTTGAAAAACCTGGCTTTTAATGATTTAGCTCTTTCTATTTCAGTTTTGTCAGTTTTGTTCTTCTTCTTCACGTAGCCATGTGTTATTATGGCATCATTGCCGAGCATAAAGAAGAAAAGACGTACAGGCTTTGGTAGAATCTCATAAAGGTTGTTGCAACCTTTTAGCTTCTTGCTGATAGTGGTGTTGGTGACGGGGAACGTCGATTTGGAAAGAAAATCAATATAGTTGACGATTTTGAGCTTCGTTCTCTCATCAAGCTCAGAATAAAGTTCGGCCTGATATATAGGAACGCCTCTGCTCATACTCAAAGCAGACACCTTACGGGCGCTGCCCTCCGAAAGGAAAACTACCTGCATCAGATGTTAAGTAATTAATTAACGTATGTCAAGTGCAAAAAGTTGCGTCGGGCTACACTCTTTTTGCGTTCTGTGTTTCACTTCGCCCCAGCCTGAGAATCAATTACTGGCAAGAACAATCTTGAAAGTGTTCCGCTCACGATGAAACGAAGCGAATGGCATGAAAAATTCTTCACTTTTTTCGGTAGTGGTGTAATGTGATTTCTCTCTGCGTCCTTCGCGCATTCTTCGCGTGCTTCGCGGTTAGAATAAACCGCAAAGAGCACAGAGCCAGCCCGCTGTGCGTTCTGACGGGGAGACGCAAAGAGCGCAAAGCAAGATCGCTGATTCTAGAATGCACCATCATTCGATGCTACCGGTCGGCCAAACAGGAATGTCTGACCTACCTTTCCTGGTCAATACCCAACTGCCGCGCCATATCCTCTGGGATCTGTGGCGCCATACAGCAGCTTCTTCTCGCGGTCGATCATAATTCCCTCAACGCGGCCTTGCGTGCCACCGCGCTCGCGAAGATGATACCCGCGACGGTCGAGGTTGTCCAAAACGTCAATTGGAAGGCCTCTCTTCTCATAGATCAGCGTGTCTGGCAACCACTGGTGATGAACGCGTGGAGCGTCAATGGCCTCTGCGATGTTCATCCGGTGCTCAACCACATTGAGCAGCACCTGCAGTACCGTAGTAATGATTGTCGCGCCTCCCGGACTGCCAAGCACCATAAACGGCTGGCCACCCCTCAAGACAATCGTAGGAGTCATCGAGCTCAACATGCGTTTATTAGGTTCTACAGAGTTCGCGTCACTTCCGACGAGACCATAGAGGTTCGGCACTCCCGGCTTCGCAGAGAAATCGTCCATTTCGTTGTTCAAGAAAAACCCTGCCCCCTCAACGACGATCTTGTTTCCAAACCAACCGTTGAGCGTTGTTGTCACCGCAACGGCGTTCCCCCACCTGTCGACAACCGAATAGTGAGTCGTCTCCGTCTTCTGATTAAGGGGGATCGGACCATGAGAGATATCTCGGCTCGGCGTTGCCTTCAGGGTGTCCAAGAGCCTCATCCGTTCCGCTGCGTACTCTTTCGAGATGAGCTTCTCTACGGGTACCGGGAAGAAATCTGAATCACCGAGGAACTCAGCGCGATCCGCATAGGCAAGCTTCATTGCCTCCACCATCAAGGAGATCGTTTTCGAGGAAGCGAAACCATTCGCACCAGTATTGAACGGCTCCAAAAGATTGAGCATCTCCACCAGCGCGATGCCTCCGGCGCTCGGCGGTCCCATCGAGATGACATCATAGCCTTTGTAGGTCCCTCGGATCGGTGGACGCTCGACAGCTCGATAGGCTTTCAGATCAGCGTGTGTTATCAAACCGCCTCCTCGCTTCATTTCGGCCACGATGAGGTTTGCCGTCTTGCCCCCGTAGAATCCATTCCTTCCATACTTTTGAATCCGTCGAAGCGTCTCAGCTAGGTCTTTTTGAACAAGAAGGTCCCCTTCAGTATACGGTTCACCGTTCCTCGTGAAGATCCCTCTGGAAGCGGGATATTTCCGAAGATCCTCAATCTCTCCACGTAGCTCCTCAGCAAATTCATACTTGATGCGGAATCCCTTTCTTGCCAGGTCAATTGCCGGCTGGAGGATCGCCTTCCTTCTCATCGTTCCATGCTTCTCGAGAGCATAGAGCAATCCCGCAACCGATCCCGGCACGCCGCTCGAGAGATATCCCTCCTGGCTTTTCGCGGGGACGAAATTCCCTTCCTCGTCCAGAAACATATCGCGATAGGATGCCGCCGGCGCTTTTTCTCTGTAATCGATCGTCACCGTCTTGCCATTCGCCATCCGGATGACCATAAAACCACCGCCCCCAATATTCCCCGCGCCGGGAAAGGTGACGGCAAGCGCAAATCCAACAGCCACAGCGGCATCGACAGCGGTTCCCCCCCGCTTGAGAATCTGGACACCGACTTTGGAGGCGAGCTCGTCGGCAGAGACGACCATGCCGTGCTTGGCACGCACCGGACGTTTTGAAGCCGAAAGCGAGCTTTCCAGGATGATTGATAGGAGCAGGGAGACAACAAGCAGAATTCTGGCAGCTGATTTCATAAACGGTGCAAAATTATGAGGTGTGGGCGATGGGTGTCTCAGGCTAAGCGCGCGGAGGCACAGGGAGCTTGAAACCGCTTCCGGTTCAGTACGGGATGCCCGGCTCGGACAAAAGGTGTGATTATCTTGTTGCCGGACTGCGCACGATGGACAGAATCTTTAGCAGGCTGTTGAAAAAAGAAAACCACGAAGAAACAAAGGACGCCAAGAGGATAAAGGAATGGCTCATTCAATCAGAATTCCACAAACCTCATAAAGTTCTTGGCGGCTTGTCCCCAAGGGACTCCTTCGGAGGCGGTTCAACCGTCTCGCGAAAAAGGGATTTTCAACAACCTGTTAGAACGGCAGATCGTCTACCTTCCCCCCTGTATCTTCTTGCTGAGGCGTAACGGGCCCGGAGTCAGTGGAAGCCGCGCTACCGCGACTATCCAGCATAACCATCTCATCCATCACAACCTCTGTCACAGATCTCTTGACGCCGTTCTTGTCGTCGTAATTGCGGTATTGCAGGCGCCCCTCGATGTACAACTTTCCCCCTTTTTTCAAATACTCGCCGCAAATCTCCGCAAGCTTCCTCCACGCAACAACGTTGTGCCATTGCGTCCGCTCCTGGGTATTTCCTTCTGGGTCTTTCCACGACTCATTCGTGGCAAGACTGAAGGTGGCAACCGCAACACCACTGCTGGTGTAGCGAAGTTCGGGGTCCTTACCGAGGTTGCCAATGAGAATGACTTTGTTGATGCTTCGTGATGCCATGACGATTTCCTCCACACGTTAAGAGTGACTGCTGGACAGTTCAACGCGCTTCCTGCGCGCACGAAAATATCAGAAAACCAGGAGAATGTCAAGAATTGATCGGAGGACGTGCCGATTAATCAACGGCATGAATCTCCAACGTGAATACCTTCTGTGACGTGAGCAAGTACAATCGATCGCGGACAAGAGCGATATCCTCAACCTCTCCGATTGGGGCGCTCGTCACAATGAACCGCACCGGGATGGCGAGCGTCACCTCTCCTCGCTCAGAAAACCAATAGAGCGTATCCTGTGAGAGCACAACTGCGCGACTCCCAACAACGTCGAATCCACGCGCGCTCCCAAGCACACCAACTCCGATGCTCTGGATGAAGTTACCAAAATAGTCATACTGCAACAATCGCTCGGGCTCGAGGATGTAGATATAATCGTTCTGTCCAGCCAGAATCTTCAACGGACGCCGGAGTTTGCCGCGCTCGTCATGAATGCCGCCGAAGGAACGTTCGAACTTGCCGCTGCCGGCGTACTTCACGACCCGCAGGTTTTCGGTGTCGAGGATGAAGAGATCACCGAGCCTCGACAGCGCAACTCCGGCTGGATACCCGAATCGCGCCGACACGACATCTGTGTCCCGGGTTGAAAATGAAGAAATATAGTTGAGGAACCGGTCGAATCGCTGGATACGATGGTTCCCCAAATCGGACACGTAGACGTTGAGACCATCAGTTGCTATGCCGGTGGGTTGAGCGAACGTTGTCGCTGTCCAACCGTACCCGCCAACGAATGACGGTGAAGAGTCTTGATCCTTGAACAAGACAATCGTATTTCGGTCGGCATCAACGACGTAGATCCAGCCTTGGGGGCTGGTGACGAGACGCGTTGCGCGTTGGAAGGAACCAAACACGCGTTCTTGGACGAGGATCGTGTCAGGAGCGCTCGCGAGAAGCGCCGTGGTCCCAAGCACAATCAGCGCGGCTATTGAAGGAAGCGCTGCCATGCATCATCCCGCAGTTCCCCCCTTTTTGTCGAATGCACGAGAATATAGTCCCCGAACCCAGAGCGATCAATAAACACGAACTGTACTCCGTTCTCGATGCCATAGTAATTCCAGATCTCGTACGGCTTGCTGTTATCGGACGACGGAAAGCGTTCGATCTCATCGGGATCTGCGAAGAGGAGAAGCACCCGTCCACGATCGGTTTTCCACCCCTCTCGTGCCATCGTCCGGAACCGCTGGTTTGCCGCGTTCAGCCTCTGGAGATAACCCATTCGAG
>JBBTCR010000073.1:0-2750 GCA_038043105.1 Bacteroidota bacterium | reverse complement strand
CCCATATTCGCGAGGAATCCTACAACGAGGAGCTTCGCGGCTTGAAACTCTATGCTCTCCCCGACCAGCCGAAGACGCCGAGCGAGGGCCAATAGCTACCCTTCGTAGCTCGCTTGACTGTCTCCCAGAAAAACGTGTGCCCGTTCCCTCAAAAGCGAACGGGCACATATGTCTTTGCAGAACGAACTTGATTCGCGTTTTACGAGCTTTCCGCTAGTTGTTCAACACGCTCGCCGCTGCCCTTCTTCTGCGTCCTGCGCGCCAGCCCCTCTCGAGTCTTCCTCACTTCTTCCGCACGCCCCCGCCGCCCGTTCAGCTTAGATACAAGGGACACAAGAAGGCCCACGATTACGAGCGCTGCCGCAGTCCAAACAAGGCTAATGAAAGGCTTGACGCTTGCTTCGACAACAAGGGCCTCCGTTTTCTGCCGAGGGGCTTCCGGCCACCCTTCAAGCCCTATAATGTTCACTTGTATTGCCGAGGCTTTAGTCTCAGCGTCGACATTCATCACCCAGAGCTCGAAGCCAACCGAACCATCTTTCGTCTTGGCTATTTGTGGTTGTGGTGCCTGTCCCTCCTTGTACACTGTCACCGGAATAACAAGCTCGGTTGACTTCCCCCTCTTAATCTCCAGTACGGCACCAATGGTGAATCCATTGCCCTCTACCATCTTCTCCATCCCTTGATGCTTCATATCGAATCGCAGGAATGTGACTTCAACATCTTTGAACGTTTGCGGCTCACCTTTTTTTAGGAGAAGATGATTATGTGCCTGTGTTCCGCCTTGCGGATCGCTTTTCTCGAGCGAGACAGGCTCAACATAGACGTCCTTGGTCAAGAAGCTCGCATAATCTGGATTGCGCATGAGACTGTTGTTGTACTCACTCTGGAACATCACCGGTTCAAGAGCAAACTGCGAGCCATCCTTTTCAACCCGGATATTGAATTTCCACTTTCCATCCTGCGTCGCTTGCGAACCCGTGTAGGTAAGGTTGTAGCCGAGCACTTCCTTCGCTTCGAGCAAGGGAAGAGCGGCCGTCTGCTTTTGTCCATATCGTCCTGACCCGATGATGCCGAGGAAGAGCAGAGCAAGTCCGATATGGGCGAGAGCTCCGCCCGTGTAGAGATAGTTTTCCCTCGCCAGCCGATATAATCGAATCACATTCACAAAGAAAGCAAAGAGGGACGCGTAGACAAACACCGCCATCCATACGTCGTGAAGCCCGAGCAAGACGAGCAGAGCAAGCACGACCATGGAAACTCCAAGCGATGCGGCTGAATTTCTTGCAAGCTCCATCGGCGATCCTCCCTTCCACTGCACTACTAGGCTCAAGCCGAGAAGAAAGCCAAGAGCGATGGCAATCGGAAGATTCGTTTGATCGTAGAAAGCAGGCTCAAGTGAAGCATGGGAGAGAATGGGCCAGCTCGTGCCGAACAGAATGACCAATGCACTCGCCCCCATCACTGCGGAGCTGATTGCCAGGAACGACTCCCGGCTCCAGAATGAAGAATGCAGCGAGAGTGCCGCAAGTTCCTTCCAGCGTCTGGCCAGCATTCCAAAGCCAATTACAAGCGACACGACAATCCATGCGACAAGCAGAGTATACGTGAGGGCTCCGGGATCCACGAACGAATGGACAGAGGACTCACCCAAGATTCCGCTTCGTGTGAGAAATGTACTGTAGACAACGAGACCGTATGTTGAAATGGCCAAGATGAAATTTGTCCGGCTCAGCCCTCCTGTCCTCTTCTGCACGAGCATCGTATGAATGAGGATGACGCCGACAAGCCACGGAATGAGCGATGAATTCTCGACTGGATCCCATCCCCACCAGCCACCCCAGCCCAACACGCCATAGGCCCAGTACCCACCAAGCATAATGCCGGCCCCCAAGGCGATAGCGCCAAAGATGACCCAGGGGACCGCGTTGGAGATCCATTCAACATAGCTCCTTCTCCACAAGGCTGCTAAAGCGAATGCAAATGGAACCACCATGGCAGCAAAACCAATGAAGAGTACCGGCGGATGAGCGACCATCCAAATGTTCTGAAGAAGTGGGTTCAGGCCACGGCCATCGGCGGGGATTGCCCCCAAGGCAAATTGGTCTGGATGCGCATTCCAAATGTACTGGAACGGGGATTTAACGATGAGCAAGAGTAAGAGAAAGGACTGCACGAGCGCATAGACGGTCATCACCTCAAGCTCAATATGCTTGCGCCGCGTGTAGGACATCAGTATGAGACCCATAGTCGATCCGCACAGTGTCCAGAAAAGAAAGCTCCCTTCCTGTCCTGCCCAGAACGTCGTGATAAGGAGGTGCAGTGGGAGCGAGCGTGAGCTGTACCCCCAGACATATGCGTATTCAAACTGATGACGGAGAACGTACAACAGCAAGAGCGCAGAGGCTGTCAAAACCGTCGCAGCCATCGCCGCAAAGCTATTGCGCGCGAGCTTCGTCAAGGGTTTCCTTCGAGTAGCCGATTGGTAATACGCGTAGGCCGACACCAACCCTGTTGCAAACGCTATCCAGAGAATAATTGAACCTATCATTGACCTTCCCCTCTTTCCAAGTTGTGTTGTATTGTTTTCAGGTAGCCGGTTGAGAACCCCCCATGAACACTAAAGGTGGACTCGAGGTCCACCTTCAGTCCAAGGAAGCTACGGCTTCCTCAATTCCGCGATGGATGATTTCAACAATTCGACAGCGTATCTCGTGTTGTGAGATCCTTTGCTCATATCATGCTCGATG
>JBBTCR010000072.1:0-1465 GCA_038043105.1 Bacteroidota bacterium | reverse complement strand
GAGTAACTCTGGATAATTACAACATAAGGAGAAACTAACATGTCTACTCAACAGCTTTTCAAGACAATCCTCCCTCTCTTCTTCATTCCGTGGTATCTGTTCCCTCAAACGAACGTCGATAGACTCGTCAAGGCGCTCGATTCGCTCAGTCTCGCTTCGTTCAATGACTGGAAAGTCAGTCCCGATCTCAAAACCTACAATCCTCAAGGCGATCCAACGCAGCACGGATTCGATGATTCGGCCTGGCAAACATTGAAGCTGAATCAAAACATCTATCCGGATTCGTGCTGGGTCAGAAAGGAAATCGTGCTGCCTGCCAAAATCCTTGGGAAGCCCATCGGCGGCCCGATGAAGCTCGTGGTGTCGGTGGATGATTATGGCTACATGTGGGTTAACGGGGTCGCGAAAGGACATTTCCCGTGGGATGGCGAGTTCGAACTCACAAGGGACGCGAAGCCAGGCGAGCGGTTTCTGATTGCGATCAAAGCCGTCAATACCGGCGGCCCGCTTCGGTTGATCAGAGCGGAGATTGCTTCAGAAGAACTGAAACCGCTTCGAACGCTCATTGAGAATTTCTCACTCAGCCTTCGCGTCGGGCAGAAGCTCCTGAGCTTCGACACGTATCAGACAAGCTCCAACCAGCGTGTCGACCCGGGTACTGATCGGTCGATGATGGATCGGGACGAGAAGAAGCGATTGAATGATCTGCTGCAATCCCTTGCAGCCCGAGTTGATCTTCGTCCGTTGATCGAGGGCCCGCTGGACCGATTCGAATCTTCGCTCGCGGACGCTAGACGACAACTGAAGCCGGTCGCAGAGTACGCGAAGCGGTTCACGCTCTACTTCAATTCAAACGCTCATATCGACGCGGCGTGGCTCTGGCGAGAGAAAGAAACAATTGAAGTCGCCAAGAACACATTCGCCTCCGTCCTCAACATGTTCAACGCGCGGCCCGATTTCACGTACACGCAGAGCGCCGCTGCCTACTACGACTGGATGGAGCGACTATACCCAGATCTGTTCAAGCGAATCCAGCAGAGTGTCATTGACGGCCGATGGGAAATCGTCGGCGGGATGTGGGTGGAGCCAGACTGCAACCTACCCAGCGGTGAGTCGTGGTCGCGACATCTTCTGTATGGCAAGCGGTATTTCAAACAGAAGCTCGGCGTGGACGTCAAGATTGGCTGGAACCCGGACTCCTTCGGATACAACTGGAACATGCCGCAGTTCTACATCAACGCAGGCATCGATGCGTTTATCACGCAGAAAATCGGATGGAATGACACCAATGTGTTTCCTTACCGCTTGTTCTGGTGGGAGGGTCCGGACGGTTCGCGGGTGCTGAGCTATTTCCCCTTCGATTATGTCAGCGAAGTGAAGAACCCGTACCAGCTCGTCGACTGGCTGCGGCAGTTCGAAGCGAACACCGGTTTGACGAAAATGATGGTGCTCTTCGGCGTTGGGG
>JBBTCR010000071.1:0-1265 GCA_038043105.1 Bacteroidota bacterium | reverse complement strand
ATCCACGGCAGCCAAGCGGTAGAAACTACAAACCGTTCCACACCTCCCCATTGACCGCCGCACGCAGCTGCAGTAATATTTACTGCAATCGCAGTAATATTCACCGCAACAGGAACGGCCGCAAGATGGAAAAAATCTTCGGTTCCAGGATCCGCGCAAAGGCCCTCGGATGGTTTTACACCCACGCCGATGAGGCATTCTTCGTCCGCCAACTCGCATCCATTCTGAACGAGGATTCGACGAATCTCAGCCGGGAGTTATCGAGCCTCGAAAAAGCCTCCATCCTGTCTTCCGCAAGACAAGGCAACCTCAAGCTTTTCAGGGCAAATCCCCAATGCCCTTTTTTCACGGAATTGAAAGGGCTCGTTTTAAAGACTATCGGGGTCTTCGGTGAAATAAAGTCCGCCCTCGGGACATTGCCCGGCATAAAGCATGCTTTCATTTTCGGTTCATACGCCAGGGGCGAGGAAAACGCACAAAGCGACATAGACCTGATGATCGTGGGCGACGTTGACATCGAAAAGATAGACGAGAGGATGGCCGAATTGGAGAAAAAGCTCGGACGGTCAATCAATTACCTGACATTCGACAATCGGGAATTTTCACAGAAGAGGAAGAAGAAAGACGGATTCATCATGGAGGTATTGAAGGGAAAGAGAATCATGCTGGTCGGCGATGAAAACCATCTTAAAAAGTCTTGAGTCCCAAGGGCTCATCGAAAGGGTTTCCACGGGTTCGAAGCAAGCCGTCTCCAATCTACTCCGGGCGCGAAAGGATATTCTAACAGCCAAGGCAACCATCGTCGTGGACGAGGAATGGGCCTACACGATCGCCTATCATGCCATGCTGAGAGCAGGCAGCATTTGACGACCAGCCAGATTTCCCGTTAAATGACGGAAGAATGGCGCAGGATAGGGTGAATATGATTTGTTTTCCCCGCTTTTGTGCCGCTGTATCCCGAAAAACGCTTTGCCAAATCTGTTGCCGGAGCAAAACCAGAATCCGTATTTACTGCCTGAAAGAAACAATGGGGGCGTCCCGGGGTGGACAGCACGATCACCGATAACGCCGTTGGCTCTGCGAAACCCAACGGCTCTGGCCCCGACGGTGACGCAAGACTTCTCGTCACCAAGGTGTTCCGTTACCTGGACGCCCTCAACCAGTTAAGAAACCCCGTCACCCGCCACATCAAAAGCCAACACTGGTCCAAGTGGTTTCAGGATCTTCCCGCCCACCCTTGCTTAACAAGGGGTGACAGGGGATTC
>JBBTCR010000070.1:0-5016 GCA_038043105.1 Bacteroidota bacterium | reverse complement strand
TTCATGTTGTCCGCGACGTCCCTTGGATTGAAGGCAATCGCGGTGTAAAAGTACGTGAAGAACACAATCATCAAACCGTAGACGAACGAATACGTCCACGAATCATAGCTGAACCATTCGCTCGAGAGCATCGCTACAAACTCGCTCTCCGGGAAGAACTGGAAAAAGATCTGCGGGACGAACATGATTGCCTGAGCGAAAATGATTGGCATAACCCCTGCCGTGTTCACGCGCAGCGGGATGTATTGCGTAACGCCGCCGTAGACCTTTCGACCGATCACGCGCTTGGCATATTGAACGGGAATCCTACGCGTGCCCTGAGTAACCAGCACAACGCTCGCAACGATGAACCCCATCAAAACGAGAATCACCAGCTCGACGATGATGTTTCGGCCACCGAGGATAAGCTGATACTCATCGAGAAGCGAGGCCGGGAACCTCGCGATGATGCCGATGAAGATAATGAGCGAAATGCCGTTTCCAATGCCCTTCTCCGTGATCTGCTCACCAAGCCACATCATAAAGACCGTGCCGGCGGTCAGGATCAAAATCGTGCTGAGGGCGAATCCAAAGCCCGACACTCCCACGGGTACGATGGGACCCAGCGGCGTGACCGTGCTCTGAAGCTTCACCACGACACCGCTTCCCTGCAGCAGGCAGATGAAAACTGTCCCATATCTCGTATACTGCGTGATCTTCTTTCTCCCGTCCTCTCCCTCTTTCTGGAGCTTTTGGAAATACGGAACAACAGCTCCCAACAACTGAATCACAATCGAGGAACTGATGTAGGGCATGATGCCAAGCGCGAAGATCGCCGCGTTGCTGAACGCGCCGCCGACAAACAGGTCATACAGACCGAAAAGCGTTCCCTCGGTCGAACGACGCATGTAGTCCGCGAGCACTCGTGCATCAACGCCAGGCAGCGTGATGTGCGAACCGATACGAACAACCACCAGGAGCGCAGCGGTAAAGAGCAACCTCTCCCGAAGCTCCTGGATCTTGAAAATGTTGGTAAACGTTTCAGTCAGTCTGCTCATGCTTACGTTAGCTCATTGACACGTCTACGACTTGCTTGTGTTGAGAACGGTCGCTTTCCCGCCCGCTGCCTCAATCTTCGCAACGGCCGACTTGCTGAATGCGTGGGCGGTCACCTCCAATTTACTCTTCAGCTCTCCGTTGCCGAGGATCTTGACGGGACCATCTTTCTTCGAAATCAGCCCCGTCTGATACATCACCTCCGGTGTGACGACACCACCGCTGTATTTCTTTTCTATGACGAGACGATCAAGGCTCTCGACATTCACCTCCTGCATTTCGATGCGGTTTCTGCTCTTGAAGCCGTACTTGGGCACTCGGCGCGACAACGGCATTTGGCCACCTTCGAACCACAGCTTGAATTTGTGGCCCGAGCGGGATTTGGCACCTTTGTGCCCCTTCGTTGCGGTTCCACCGTGACCTGAGCCCTGGCCACGTCCGATACGCTTGACCTTCCTCCGAGAACCTTGTGCCGGCGTGAGATTGCTGAGAATATCTTTTGCCATTGTATTTTCCTCTGAGACCTGACAGGTTACCAAAACCTGTCAGGTCTTTCTCCTTGACCTAGTTCACTTCCTCGACCCGCACGAGATGACGAACAGCGACGATCATGCCGCGAATCTGCGGCGTGTCATTCTTGATCACGCTGTAGTTGGGCCTGCCAAGCCCCAGGGCCTTGATCGTCCGCTTCGCGTTCTCTTTTTGCTCGATGATGCTTCGAGTCTGCGTAATTTTGATTTTCTTAGGTGCTGACATTCGCAAACCTGTTAGTTCTGATGAAAGAGTTCTTGGAGAGATATCCCGCGACGATCGGCAACCATGCTCGGATCAGAAAGACTCAAGAGCGCCCTCATCGTCGCTTTGACAACGTTATGAGGATTTGACGAACCCATTTGCTTCGTCAGAACATCTTTGACCCCGGCCGATTCCAGAACGGCACGCACACCGCCACCGGCAATGAGGCCCGTCCCCGGCGACGCGGGCTTCAACAGCACGCGCCCCCCGCCGAACTTCCCGATAATCTCATGCGGGATAGTTCCCTTGACGATGGGAACCTTGACGACGTTCTTTTTGGCATCATCGACCCCCTTCGCAATCGCGTCGGCAACCTCATTTGCCTTCCCCAAGCCGACCCCTACATGTCCGTTCCCGTCACCCACGACAACGATCGCATTGAAGCTGAATCGGCGTCCGCCTTTCACAACCTTCGCAACCCGGTTGATGTGGACAAGTTTCTCCTTGAGTTCGAGCTCACCTACTTTGAATTTCGCCATCGCGTGATCTGTTGTTAAAGTGATAGATTAGAATTTAAGTCCACCTTCCCGTGCACCGTCGGCTACTGCTTTCACGCGGCCGTGGTACAAGTATCCGCTGCGGTCGTACACGACCTGCTGGATGTTCATCTCCAGAGCGCGCTTCGCAGTATACATGCCGATCTTCTTGCAGATCTCCATCTTCGATGTCGCCTTCTTCAGCTCTTCGCGCAAGTCCTTCGAATTCGTGGAGGCTGACACCAGCGTTTTGCCCGTCGTGTCATCGATGATCTGCGCGTAGATATGCTTTGCGCTGCGGTAAACGGTGAACCGCGGTCGCTCCGGCGTTCCAAGCACCTTCTTTCGAATGCTGACTTTTTTCTTGTACCAACGGTCGAGCTTTTTGTTCTGTATCATGCTTCTGGTCCTTGAACGGAACGAGATTCACACTCTCAGGCGATGAGCCCTTTACTTCGTCGCAATTGCTGCTGCAGCTTTACCGGCCTTGCGACGGATATACTCGCCTTCGTACTTGATGCCTTTTCCCTTGTACGGCTCGGGCGGTCGGAAGGATCGGATCTTTGCGGCGACCAGACCGACGAGCTGCTTGTCAATGCCGGAGATAACGATGTTCGTCTGTGTCGGTGTCTCCAGCATGATGCCCTCGGGCGGACCGAACACGATCGGGTGAGAGTAGCCAACCATGAGCTGCAACTTCTTTCCCTTGATTTCCGCTCGATATCCAACACCGACGATTTCGAGCTTCTTGGTGTAACCCTGGGTGACACCAAAAATCATATTCTGGATCAGCGCCCGCCATAGCCCATGCAATGCGCGCTGAGGTTTCTCATCCGAATGCCGCGTGACGACAACCTCCGACTGGTTCAGGTCGATGCTGATGTCGGGATGGACAATTGCCGAGAGTTCCCCTTTGGGACCTTTGACAACAATCATCCCATCCTTCTTGGAGACGCTTACCCCTTTGACGATGGGTATCGGTTTACGACCAACTCGTGACACGTTTCAAATCTCCTCGATTTACCAAATGAAGGCGAGGACCTCGCCGCCGACCTGGAGTCTGCGCGCCTGATGGTCCGTCATGACGCCCTTTGACGTTGAGATGATGGCTACCCCCAGGCCCCCAAGTACGCGGGGAAGTTCATCAGCCGGTCGGTAATGCCGGATTCCGGGCTTGCTGACCCGGCGCAAACCGGCGATGACGGACTTACCTCCCTGATACTTCAGATGGATGCGCAACACGCCTTGCTTCCCGTCGTCGAGCAGTGTGAAGTTCGAGATGAACTTCTCTGCCAGCATGATTTGCGCAATCGCTTTCTTCATATTCGAGGCGGGGACGTCCACGCGTTTGTGTTTCGCCTTTGATGCGTTTCGAACCCGAGTGAGGAAATCTGCTATGGGGTCTGTGATAGACATCGAATCGATTCTCCTGAAAGTCGAACTATTACTATCCTATTTCTCTTACAGCAGATCCCGCTGAGCGCTTCGTAGCGGGATGTCCCGCTCTTTGCCTACCCGCCTAAGTCTTGCAATGTCGTTGGCAGGCCGGGGATTCCGCTCCCTTACCAGCTTGCCTTGCGGACGCCGGGAATCTTCCCTTCCAGCGCAAGGTTTCGCAAGCAGATGCGGCACACACCAAATTTCCTGAAATATCCACGGGGCCTACCACAGATTGCACACCGATTGTGTTGACGAACCTTGTGCTTCGGCGTTCTCTTCGCCTTTACCCTCATTGCTAACCGTGCCAACGGTGATCCTCTCGATTAAGATTATGCTGCTGTTTGAAGAACCTCTTGCCTCTTCACGAACGGCATTCCGAGCGCCTTGAGCAGCTCGTACGCTTCAGCGTCCGTTTTCGCGGTGGTCACAAACGTGATGTCCATACCGCTGATGCGCGTGACTTTGTCGACGTCGATTTCGGTGAAAATAATCTGCTCTTTGATACCGAGCGTATAGTTGCCGTGTCCGTCGAAGGACTTGTCGGAGACGCCGCGGAAGTCTCGTACGCGAGGGAGCGCAATGCTGATGAAACGGTCAAGAAACTCATACATCAGGGCTCTTCGCAATGTCGCGCGGCAGCCGATCGGAAGCCCTTCACGAAGCTTGAAGTTCGAAATGGCCTTCTTCGATTTCGTGACGGCAACTTTTTGTCCCGTAATAGCCTCAAGCTCTTTCACCGTCGTATCGAGGATCTTCGGATCTTGCGTGGCAATGCCGACGCCGCTGTTGATCGAAATCTTTTCCAACTTTGGCACCTGCATCACGCTCTTGTATTGGAACCGCTTCATCAATAAAGGGATCACTTCCTTCTTGTACTGAACGAACAGACGCGCGGGCACGCCAGCCTCTCGGGATCCGGCCTGCTTCTTCCCACCTCCCTCTCCTCCCCCCTTCTCACCCTTTCCGCCTTTCCCCTTCCGTGCTGGGTCGTCGACCTTCTTCTGCTCTTTCTCTTTTGCCATGAATCAATTCTCCCAACAGGATACTAGTGCCAGTTCAAATAAATCATCTTGTGTTTTACATCGCAGAGTCGCGGAGAACGCGGAGAAACGCGGAGAAAAACCGACCCCCTCTGCGATGCTCTGCGACCTCAGCGTCTCCGCGTTAGGAACCAGGACTTCTGAAAGCACAATATTTCTTTTTGGGAGTGGCACTAGTACCGCTTAGAACATCTCTTGACAGTTCTTGCAGACGCGCATCGTCTTCTTCT
>JBBTCR010000069.1:0-1988 GCA_038043105.1 Bacteroidota bacterium | reverse complement strand
TTCTCGCTCAGCTCGAGTGCCTTTTGTAGTGCGTTGATTGCTTTGTTCTTGAGTCCAATGTCGTCATAGAGCTTGCCCAGCACCTGGTACGCCTTTGGCGCTTCCGGATGGCGTTGAGCAACAGCCTCGAACTTCGCAATGGCTTCATGAAGCAGTCCGTGCTGTTGGTACAGGGTGCCGAGCAGAAAGCTGAAGCTGCTTCCAGTGGGGTCAGCCTGAAAACCCTCGCTCAGAGTTTGCTCCTGAGAGGCCAGTGTATCCAGCTCCGATTCTGAGAGAACATTGAAGCCGACATTCCCGGATGGATATGTTTCAACGCGCCCGGCTCCTTCCACTTGCCAGAAGTACATTTCGCCGGGACGAAGTCGCTTCTCATGCAATGGATACTCAAAGGTCGTCGTGTCTGTTTCTTTGGTCCAGAGCATTCCGCTCTTGTCAAACACCTTGACTTGGAACTTCCTGATCGATGAGGTTGCCTGCCAAGAAAAAGTGGGCGTGACCGACCGGATTTTCGAGTTCCGCGGCGCAAGAAGAACAACGGAGGGGCGAAGGGAGACCGAGCGCAAGCCCGCGAGCGCGACAAGCTCTCCTTCACTGGTACTTCGCATTGTGAGCCCGGAGAGATCAATCAGGTTTTCGGAGTTGATGCCGCTGATGGTCTTGGACTTTTTCTGAAGCGCTAAAGGTCCTTCCGAAATGGTTACGCTGCTCCCTGGTCCGAGCTCGATCAAGTTGTTGTTCGACATCAGGATTGAAACGGCACCGGTGTTGGAGGTTTTCACTACGTCGCTGGCATACAACTGCGTTCCCCACGCGGCCTTCTTGAACTCACCAGAGTGCGCGGCTTTCACAAAGACCTCTCCACGCATGTCTGTAATCAAAGCGACGCATCGAGTGCTCTGCTGGGATACGAGGTTGCCGAAAGCCGCCAACAAGAGAATTGTGAGAAAAGCCAAGGAGTGACCTCTAAGTCTTTCCTTCATAGCCGTGATCCTTCAAGAGGGCCTAGAGTGAGCGTTCTGGAAATTCTCCTTTAACAAATACAATTACTCGCGGCCAAAGTTGAGCGGACTATTCATGCCATGCTCAACGTTCCCATTCATCGAGGGACTGCTTGAAAGTCGAGGAGTGGAGGAGTCTGAACTTGATCTTCGATGAAATGTCGTTTGTGCGAATTGGTGGGAATCGGAACCCTCTTTCCCTATTCAACAGTGAGATGGAATCTACTGAGTTGCGGTCGCAACGCAGAACTGAAGAGATGGGGGTGTTGACTGTGCCGGCAATTTATGTCTCACCAACCAGAATGTCAAGCTTCTGATGAGAAGTTGCGAATAGCTCGCAGAAAGACGTGTCAATATTGCCACAACAGGAGCCATTCTCACGAAACCCCGTCTCGTTGCCTCTGACGACATCGACTCGTGCTTTCGATCCCATTATGATACTCTGATATAAGAGAGCTCGCAGGATCGTCTAACGAAGGGCTCAAGATGCAATGAAGTAGTCGCGGATCACCACGACGTGAGAAAGGTCCCGATCTGAGAAAACCCCAAAGGAAACTCGGGTAATAGCCGTTACATAAATTCCTTCCACATCGGTTCATTGTTCACAAACAGCGCAGATGATATGTCGCTCCAGACGGAGCTCATCAACTCTTATTTGGGCAAAGCTACAAACGTCTCGTCCCTTCGGGCTGAGCCGCTCGGATCTGAGCCAAAGGGTCGAAGACCTCAGGGCGAAGCCCTAACGGGACTCAAAGGGCAATATGAAATCAGCTTGATCTGGCAGCTCCGTAGCAGCGGAATGTTTATGGATTGTCCATACAAAGAACGAATAAGCCCCAATCCCAAAGGGATCCCCGCCCGGCCTAGCCGTTCGGACGGGTCGTTCGCCCGCCCGCACGACAGTTTCATTCCCGTGGCATACGGTCGGGCAGGGGCGGGCCGTAAAGCGGGACGGGGCGGTATGTAATCCCTTCGAGGAATCTGAAC
>JBBTCR010000068.1:0-1144 GCA_038043105.1 Bacteroidota bacterium | reverse complement strand
TTCGTTGACCCCGTCGTTCGGCAGATGGATATCCAGTTCAAGCAAAGGAATGTCACGCTTGTCAAGAACATTCCTGAAGGATTGCCGTCGGTCCATGTGGATGCCTCGAAGACAGAACAAGTCGTGATGAATTTCTTGAGCAACGCGTTGAAATTCAGCAAGAGTGGCGGGTCAGTCACGCTCAGCGCATCCATTTATGAGCCAGAACCTGGCAGCGTGGTCGCCGGGTCACCCCGGAGATTCGTTCGCGTCAGCGTGACGGACAACGGAGTTGGCATTGCGAAGGAAGAGCTGCCGTTGTTGTTTGAACGCTACAGACAAGTATCCTCAGCAAAAGTCGCAAAACAAAAAGGAACCGGCCTTGGGTTGGTCATTTGCAAGTTAGTCGTTGAAGCGCAGAAAGGGACCGTGAGTGCGGAGAGCGAACCTGGCAAACAAACGACGTTTAGCTTCACCTTGCCCGTGGCTGAAGCATAATGTTTATTCATAAGATGAGGTAAATATGAACGAAAGAATTCTCATAGTCGACGATGAGGAAAGCCTCCGAATGTCGTTGAAGTTCAAACTCAAATCGGCCGGTTTTGACGTCGATGTGGCGGTCGATGGTGAAGAGGCCCTTGAAAAACTCAAGAACAAGCCGTCTGATGTGGTGCTTCTCGATATCAATATGCCGCGCATGAGCGGCATCGAGGCGCTCACCCACATTCGCCAGGACTTTCCTCAAACGGAGGCAATCATGCTCACGGGCTTTGCTGATTTCAGCACGGCCATCGAGTGCCTCAAGATGGGTGCAAGGGACTATTTGGTGAAACCCGTGGACACCACCGAATTGGTGACCCGAGTCCGCTCGTTGATGCGCTCTCGCGTGTCGGAGCGTGCATTACAAGAGGTCCACGAACATCTTTCATCCATCCTTCCGAACGATCTGATCGGGCCACTGCGCAAGATACAGGATCTTCTGGATCAAGCGACCAAGCTCGAGGGGGACGTCGAATCGAAGGAGCGGAAAAAATTGCTTTCTTCGGCCCGCGAACTCATCACGAAGATGGAAAAGAACCTGCAAGGATTGGTCGATGTATCGAGACGCGCGGTCCAACTTGAACCACGCGAGAAATGATGAAGCAGATTAGGCACATCTGGAGAG
>JBBTCR010000067.1:0-4204 GCA_038043105.1 Bacteroidota bacterium | reverse complement strand
CAGGCGGCTCGCTTACACCAATTCCTGCATTTCAATGAAACGAGTTCTCATCATCTGCACCGGCAATTCTGCTCGAAGCCAGATCGCGGAAGGGTTGTTTCGACATCTTGGAGGTGCTGACTTCAACGTCCACAGTGCCGGGACCCGTCCCGCCGGTCTGATCCACCCCTTGGCAGTCGACACCATGCGAGAGCGAGGTATCGATATTTCAAACCAGACATCCAAATCCCTGTCGATCTATGACGGACAACGATTTGACTACGTCATAACGGTTTGTGATGAGGCGCATCAGGTATGCCCGTTCTTCAGCGGCGCCAAGATCCAACTGCATTGGAGCACACCGGATCCAAGCTTCGTCTCCGGGAATGACGAGGAACGAAGGGAAGCATTCAGACGCACAATCGCATTGCTCGAAGAGCGAGTCAGCAATCTCATCGCGGAGATCAAAAACACAAAAGCCGCCTCGTCGTGAAGCGGCCTTCGTTTTAACAGAAAATTCTCGTCGCTGCTACCTTCGAATGAACTGCTGCGCAATCGCTGCTGCCGCCAGCAACTTGACAGCATCCCACAGAGAGAACATCAGAAACCCCGACCGAATCGCCGCTCCCCAATCCTGGAAATAGACGATCTTCAGTTGGACGGTGCCAAACACGAACACGATCAGCAATCCAAGAGCCATCGAGCCGATCGTCCAACCATACTCGGTGATAAACTTCTGGAGAAGCCCCTCTCGATCGTTCCGCATTACCGGTCTGTGCAAGATCAGATATCCGATCACGAATGCTGCAAGCGGAAAGCTGAGGAGATAGCCCCCTGTAGGTCCCGCAAGCTTGGCGAGCCCAAATCCCGCGGCCGAAAATACCGGCAACCCCACAGCTCCAAGCATCAAATAGAGAGTCATACTGAGAAACCCATTTCGTTTCCCAAGCAATGCGCCGGACAGCAGCACGAACAGTGTCTGAAACGTAAATGGCACTGGCTGCGTTGGAATCTCGATCTGCGCTGCCACAGCAGTGAGGATCGAAAACGTCGCGATCCAAAACGCCTGAGCTCCGGCGAACTCACTATCAAGCGCAAAGAGCCTTGAAAGAGAAACTGATTTCACATTCGACATACGTGGTCTCCTTTGACTTGCTCCTGGGACAAAAAAAAATACACAATTGTGCATGGAAAAGCAACACACCAACCTTGCAATTCAACCAATTTCCCGTAAATTGCGCGGCACCAATTCATCACTGGAGGCGCAATGAAAAGACTCATCTTCCTAGTGTGCCTTGCTAGCATTTCGTTCGCACAAGAGATGGCTTATTTCTTCCCGCGAGGCACCTATGACTCGAAGATCCCGTCACCGAAATCCATACTCGGATACGAAATTGGCGAACGGTTCACCGACTACCGAAACCTGGAAAAGTACATCGAAAAGCTGACCGCCTCGTCAGATCGCATCAAGCGCATCTACTACGGCGAGACAAATGAGCACCGCCCGCTCCAGACGCTCATCATTAGTTCGCCGAAGAACCTGACAAGGCTTGATGAGATCCAAGCAGCAAACAAGAAACTAACGGATCCGCGCAATTTCAAGTCCCGGACTGACGCTGAACCGATTGTCAAGTCCCTCCCAGTGATCGTCTATCTCTCCTACGGTGTGCACGGGAACGAAGCCTCATCACCAGAAGCAGCAATGCTCACAGCGTACCAATTGTGCGCTGGAACGGACCAACGAACCCTGGACATCCTTGAACACGCAATCGTCATCATCGACCCAAATGTCAATCCGGACGGCCGAGAACGGTATGTCCAATGGGCCAACTCGACCCTCGGGACGCACCCCAACACCAATCCGTTCGCCATCGAACACAGCGAGCCGTGGCCGGGAGGTCGAACGAATCACTATTACTTCGACTTGAACCGAGATTGGTCATGGCAAACGCAAAAGGAGACTCGCGCTCGCATCCAAATGTACAGGGAGTGGATGCCGCACGTTCACGTCGACTATCACGAGATGGGTTATGCCAGCACGTACTTCTTCTTCCCCGCCGCTGCACCCTTTCACGAATCGCTTCCCCCTGAGGTCAAGAAATGGGGACAGATTTTTGGCAGAGGGAACGCGGAGGCGTTCGATCGGCTCGGCGTAGCATATTTTGTGGGCGAGCAGTTCGATATGTTCTATCCCGGTTACGGGGACTCTTGGCCAACGTTCAATGGTGCCATCGGCATGACGTACGAACAAGCGGGGGGATCACGAGGCGGAATCGCTGTCAGGAAACCGGACGGGAAAATCCTCACGTTGCGTGATCGTGCGAGAAACCACTTCGTGACAAGTATCGCCACACTTGAAACGAGTGTCAAAAACCGGCAAGAGCGTTTGGAGGACTTCTACAAATTCTGGGAAGGCGCGATGACACAAGCTGATCGGGCCAAGGGATATCTCATCCTTCAAGCCAACGACCCCTCCCGCGCAGCGCAGCTCGCGGCAACGCTGCTTCGGCAGGGGATCGAAGTGTTTCAGTTGCAGGAGCCAATCCAATTCCAAGCGCAGAGGTTCTTTTCCAGCAGAGTGACGAAGGAAACATTTCCAAAAGGGACGTACTTCGTTTCGTTGCAGCAACCCGAGGGCCGATTGATCAAGGCGATATTGGAGCCAACAGCGGTGGCGAAAGATACGTTTTTCTACGACGTGTCAGCCTGGTCGCTGCCTGTAGCTGCTGGATTGACTGCATACTCGACAGAATCACCCATGCCCTCCAACGCGAGGAAGGTGACTGAACCGCCTGAAGTTCCGGGAACGGTCATCGGAGAGAAAGCCGTGTATGCGTATCTCATACCTTGGGAGAGGAATTCGGCCGTGAAGCTGGTCTGGCAGTTGCTCGAAAAGAAATATTCGCTTTCCGTGGCTCGAAGGTCCTTCCAAACTGCCGGCCGAACCTTTAGTCCCGGCACGGTCGTCGCCTTTGCCGGTGAAAATCGCGATTCCCTCCGCTCGGATATGGATCGTCTCGCGGCTGTCAACGGTGTGGATGTCTACGCTGTCAGTACAGGACTGACCGAGAAAGGTGTTAGCCTCGGCTCGGGTCACGTCGCTCCACTGAAGAAGTCTGAAATCGCGATCGTAACGGGTTCACCTGTGAGTTCGATCGACTACGGTGAGCTCTGGTATCTCTTCGAGCAAGAGGTACAAATCCCGTTCACAGGAATTCGTGCAACCGAACTCGGGGAGATTGATCTTTCGAAGTTTGATGTTCTCATCATTCCAGACGGTTTCAACTACCAGTCCGTGTTTGATAGTGCAAAGGTCGACAAAATGAAGCGATGGGTGCAGAGCGGCGGTGTGCTGATCGGCTTGGAAGGTGGCGCCCAGTTTCTTACGAAGAGCAAGTCAGGCATAACAACCGCGGTCCTGAGGTCTGAGAAGAAAGAAGATGAAAAAACGAAGGAGGAAAAAGAACAGGAGAAGGCAAAAAAGGAAATCACGAAACGCCAGTCATTCTTCGAAAAAGAAGAGCGTGATCGGCTTGAACGAATTCCCGGCACGGTATTCAAGGTTCTTGTTGACACAACCCATCCGATTGGATATGGATATCCGAGCGAAATCCATGTATTCAAATCCGATGCCGGACCGTATGAGCTAGCTGAATCGGGCCACAACGTCGCGCGGTTTTCGAAGGACTCAGTGCAGACCAGCGGCTACGCATCGCGCGAGAAGGCCCAGAAAGTCGCTGATGCCGCGTACATCGCGGATTTCAGAATCGGTCGGGGACGGGCGGTGCTGTTCAGCGAAAATGTGACCTTCAGAAGGTTTTGGACGGGCTTGCAGAAACTGCTGCTGAACTCCATTCTATTCCTTCCTCAGCCTGATTGACCGATCGATCACAATGGAGCACGTCCTTACAATTTCGTTGACTTAGAAGCTTTTTTTATCTATTTTTTATGCCCAACTCTTTCGTGAGTTGGGCTTTGTTTTTTATGGGTGCGGCCTTTAGGCACCTTTGATTGGGGTGTAGTCCCGACTTCGTCGGGATAAGACATCCCGCTATGCTGAGCATTCCCAGGCTCGTGGTGACTATCATTGGGGTGTAGCCAAGCGGTAAGGCAGCGGCCTTTGGAGCCGCGATTCCCAGGTTCGAATCCTGGCACCCCAGCGAGAGAATTCGAGAACTCATTGGGATGTAGACGAGCGGTAAGGCACCCCGCTTTGCGGGGCATT
>JBBTCR010000066.1:0-1389 GCA_038043105.1 Bacteroidota bacterium | reverse complement strand
TCCACAGCAATGCATATCCAACATTTCTCTATTTCAACCCGGACTCTGTGCGGCACGCTGTCAATCTTGATGTGGGGGCCGGCCTGCACGATTTGTACGATGCCGTGTCCCATTCGTTCATCTTCCGGACTGCCACGGGAGTGATTTCACTGCCGATCAACGCAAATAGCGCCGTGCTCGTCGTGAACGCGCCTGCGGGGGGAAAGACGACGTACGATCTGGACAGGATGCTCATCGATGGTGTGGTCGTCGATTATCATTCAGGTCAGCCGGTAACGAACTATCCGCCAAGGATCAAGAGCCTCGCGCCCGACAGCACCACCGTCCTCACCAAACATTCGGTTCATATTTATTGCACTGCCACGGACAAGGATAACGACACGCTGTCGTACGCGTGGAATAGCTCAGGAGGGTCAATTCTCGGTGCTGGCTCCATCGTTACCTGGAACGCACCCGATTCAGCTGGAACATACGTCGTGACATGTACAGTCAGTGATGCACATGGAGCTCAGGCGGTCGCTGCCGACACGCTCGCCGTCGTGCAATCGGTCAATCATCCGCCTGTGATTCAGAAAATGAAAGCTGTGTCGAGGAAGATCAACATCGGTGGGACGAGCCTCATCAGTTGTCTTGCCGTTGATCCGGACAGCAATGCCCTGACATACCGCTGGTCGGCGGCGAGCGGTTCGCTCAGCGGGAGCGGCTCGGCTGTATCGTGGCAAGCGCCGATGATCGAGGGCAACTATTATGTCGCTTGTGTGGTGGACGACGGTCAGGGTGGGACGACGACGGATAGCATCGGATTGGAGGTGAGAGATTTCTCCAAAGCGCAAGCGGGTGCTCTGGTGGCATACTATCCATTTAGCGGAGACGCGAGTGACTCGAGCGGTCACGGCTATAATGGTACTGTCAACAATGCACAGCTTGTGAGCGACCGCTTCGGACATCCGAACAGTGCATATTCTTTCAACGGAACCACGAGTTCTATCGTTGTGCCCAATGATACTGGGCTGAATTTCCAGAACTCTATCTCGGTGAGCTTCTGGATGAAGGTCGGCGCGTTCTACCCGACTCGCGAGCAGTATCCCATTTCTCACGGAAGCTGGCAGAGCCGATGGAAATTTTCAATCACGCCGATCACCAACACGCTTCGATGGACAGTGAAAAACACGAATGGACAGGTCAAGGATCTGGATTCCGAGACCCATCTTGTCGTTGACAGTCTCTACAACGTGACGGGGGTCTACAACGGCTCTGACTTCGAGATCTATCTGAACGGCCAACTGGATGCCTTCACATCGTTTTCCGGCCTGATCGATTCCACGACGTACGATCTGACATTCGGTCAGGATCTCCCCGGTGACAACAACTACAATTTCAAAGGCGTGC
>JBBTCR010000065.1:0-6623 GCA_038043105.1 Bacteroidota bacterium | reverse complement strand
CGCCCCCTACCGGGCTGAGACGGCGGCGGAACTCAAGGATGTGGAGTTGAGACTAGGCTCGTACATTCAGAACCTGATCGACACGGGTGACAGCCTGCGTCAGCGAAAGGACAACACCAGGGCGCGGCGATCGTACGAACTTGCGCTCGAGCTCGATCCGTCGAACGAACCTGCCTCTGCGCGTCTTGACGAAATGGAGAACCTCTCTCGCGAGAACGTGAACGCCATCCTCAGCCGTGCCCGCTCGCTTCTCACCCGCAACCAGCTCGATGAAGCCCAGACGGAATACGAACGCGTGCTCGCGATCGAGCCCAAGAACTCGCAGGCGCGCGCAGGCCTGAATACGATACGAAACCGCCGCGCGAAGGCGGCGTTCGACCAGGCCAAATCGTTGTATGATGAAGGGAAGTATTCGGAGGCTCTCGCCCTGCTTGTCGAGGTCGTCCAGAAGGACGAGCGGAACAGCGACGCCCGGCGATACCTCGAGCAGACGCGCAAAATCCTTGAGCCGGAGGTGGAAAAGATCTTCAAGATCGGACTTCAGTTCTACGTCAAGGAGGAGTACCGCAGGGCGATGGAAATGTGGGATAAGGCACTCCTTATCCAGCCGCATCACGCTTCCACACTGGAGTACCGGAAGCGGGCCGAAGAGAAGCTTAAGGCCCTTGAACAGCTCAAGTAGTTCATCCTTGCCATTCACGAGTAGGTCGACGCGATCACCGTGAATCTTCACCCCTTTCTGCCTCGCCCTTTCGTCGGCAACGGCACACGATCGACCAGCGGCCTTCAGCCGCGCGACAATGAAACTTGTAGAAGGACCCGAGATTGTAGAAGCGGCTGACCTTCACAAGCTACCAAGAGGACGCACGGTTGTCGTCCTGCCGATGAAGATCAAAGGTGGAAGCGGTGGGCCGCCGAGGATTGCGGCGGTGATGAACTAAGACAAGTGCGAAGTGAGAGGGTCGAAGTCCGACGCAGGAAAGACGAGGTGTGGAACAGTAAGGTTGATAGTGTTTTTGAGTTTAGAGTTCCAAGTTCAAAGTTCCGAGTTCTGCGCTCTGTTGTGGGCAGTCGGGCGAAGTTCTTCGGTTCAGTCTCCGAACTGCTGTCTATCGTCTTCTCTACGTTACCACTCCTCTTACGTTTCACTTGTTCCCGACCACCTTCTGCTTTTGTGTCTGCCGTCTGCAACCTGCCATCTGCTGTCTTTCTACTTCTCTACTCCCCTACTTCCCATTTACCTCTCATATGTTCTTCATCACCTTCACCACCCTCCACACAAACGCCACATCCTTCTTTCTCACCACCATCGGTTCATACTCGGGATTGAGCGGAACAAGGTGGAGAAACTGATCATCAATTTTCACACGCTTCACGGTGTCCTCGTCGTTCACCCTCACCACGCAGACGTCGCCGGTTCGAGGTTCCAGCTTCGGGCTCACCACAATGATATCGCCGTCCTCGATGCGCGGTGCCATGCTGTTGCCCTTCACTTCTAGCGCAAAAGCGTTTGGATCCTTCACGTCATCGACGGTGATGTACTTCTCGACGTAGTCGGGATGAAACATCAGGCTCGGCGCGCCACCGGGTACGGATGACAGCAAGGGAAGAGAAACAAGCTCCACTCTCTTGTACCGTCCTGTCGGGAGTGGGATGATTTTGGATTCGGATGGCGCTTTTGCATACATGCCCCCATCTCCCGTTAGCAGCCAGTGAGGCGCGACGCCGGTGGCCTTCGCGATACGCATGAGATAGTTGCTGTCGGGGACCTGCTCTCCTTTTTCCCACCGCTGAACCGTTCTCGTTGCGACATCGAGCTTTGCTGCAAGCTTCGCCTGGTCAAGTTCCTTTTGTGTGCGGGCCTGCCGGATGCGTTGGGCGATGGATTGTTTCATAGATGAGTCCTTTGAGAAAAGCGTTACACAGAGTGGCACAGAGAAGTCGCAGAACTGCACAGAGGGCACTTTACGTTCCTCAACATTTCTCTGTGGCTCTCTGCGTCTTCTTTGTGCTCTCCGTGTATTGTTTTGCAAGTGACATTTTTGTCAATTTTTCTCTTGACAAGGCGACAAAAATGTCGTATCGTTGGTGTGGCAAAGATAGGCAATTTTCCGGTTGCTGTCAAGTGTGTTTTTAGGAAACCGCCAAGACGCAAAGCATGTAGGAGAATAGATGATGAGTCTCGATCGGGGGAAGGTTTACGTCGGTATGGGAGGATGGGATCTGGAGCCGTTCAACAAGGTTTTCTATCCCCCGCGGCCCAAGAAGGGCTTTCGGAAGCTGGAATACTACAGCCAGTTTTTTGACAGTGTGGAGGTTAACGCCACCTTCTATAATACAGCGCTTACGCCCGACCACGCGCGGCGCTGGCTGGATGATGTCGCGGGGAACAAGGACTTCGTCTTCACCGTGAAGCTCTTCCACGGCTTCACGCACACGTTTGAAGCGACCCACAACGATGTGCAGGCTGTGCATCAACTGCTGGAACCGCTGGCTGTTGCAGGCAAACTGGGCGGGTTACTCATTCAGTTTCCGTACTCATTCACCAACATCAAAGAGCGCAGGATGTACCTGATGCAACTCGCAAGGGTGTTTCAACCTCATCGGCTGTTTGTGGAGGTCCGGCATAATTCGTGGAACAGCCCGCTGATGTACAACTTCTTCCAGGAGAACAAACTTCACCTGGTGAACGTCGATCTGCCGGGCATCAAGCAACACATGCCGCTGACGTGCGAGGCATGGAGTGGGGCGGCATACTTCCGGATGATGGGAAGGAATGTGTTGACGTGGGATCGTCCGTACCGGAAGCATCAAAGCGGGAACTATCTTATCAGCGACCGGTATCACTATCTCTACAGCGGCCAGGAGCTTGAGCATCTGTTCTATCTGATTGAACAGGTCCGGCAGCGAGCGAGCGTGACGTTTGCAGTGTTCCACAACGATCCGCAGGCAAACTCGCTGGTGAACGGTTTTCAGCTGCGGCATCTGGTGAGAAACAGACATCGCGTTCTTGTGCCGCAGAATTTGGTGGCAGCGTTTCCGGCACTGAAGCCGATCAGCGCGTCGGTAAACGTGCAGCACCCGTTGTTTGCGGAGGTGTGACCCTCACCCCCAGCCCCTCTCCCTAACTCACATTCTAGCGCTGCAGAGGGGACTGATTGATCGGAGTTGCAAAAGATGGAACAAAGCCGATCGCTGAACGCTGTCAGCTGATTGCTATGTTTCCACTGGCTTCAAACATTGCGGCACATCGTTGCGAGGATTGCTGACGAGCGAAGAGACGCGGTAGGCCGTCATCTTTTTGGCGGGATACGGAACGAGAAGCGTTTTCAAATGATCGGTGTCTTTGTACGCCCGGTCGAGCCACAGCTCGAAGTGCTGCTCGGGAAGAATCACCGGCATGCGGTTGTGAATCGGGGCCATCAGCTCATTCGGCTCAGTGGTGATAATCGTGAACGTAGGATGCTCTTTTCCTTCGGGGTCTTTCCAGATGGAAAACAGTCCGGCAAACATGAACGGAGATTCATCCTTCATCCGGATGCAGATCGGATGTTTCTCTTCGACTTTTTTCGGTTTGCCGCGAACGTCGTGCGTTGTCGTGACACGCTGCCACTCGTAGAACGCCTCGGCGGGAACAAGGCAGCGGCTTCCTTTGAAATAGGGGGCGAACAGCTTGCTTTGCTCAAGCGTTTCCCCTTTGGCATTGAACGATGAAAAACTCGGCCTTGCGTCTTTTGCCCAATGGGGAATCAGCCACCACTGCATCTGCTCGGCAACCAGCTCGTCGCTCCGGATGGCGAAAACGGGCATGCGTTGCATCGGTGAAGCGTTGTAGCGGGGGAGTTCTTTGAATGCCAGTCCTGCATCCTTTACTGTATGGAGCTGTGCAAAGGTGGCAAGCACTCTCTTACCGTCGATGATGGCGTAGCGGCCGCACATGTGGTATCTCCGGATGATGTTTTCTGAAAAGTATGAAATTCGTTGTCGAGAAGCCAATGATACCCGTCGACTCATCTCGTGCTGTTCAACCAGTTTCGTCGCAGATGCTGGTTCAATCGTTTGTCGCGCCGCCGGGAAAAGTCTATTTGCTCTACGGCGATAATCTAATTTTTCAGCTTTCGCTGAGGATGGCGGCCCACGCGATGGCGAAGGGGGAGCCCATTGCGGTCGTCGATGGCTGCAATCAGTTCAACGTTCACCTGCTGTCGCGCTTTGCGCGGGAGCGGCGCTTGGATCCCAATGAATTCCTCAATCGTATTTTTATCTCGCGCGGGTTCACCTGCTATCAAATGGAGCAAGCGATTGCCAACCGGCTTCCCTCATTTCTCAAAGCCATTCATTCGAACACGGCAATGATCTTCGGTTTGCTCGACACGTTTTACGACGAGCAGGCGCCGTTCCGCGAGGTGCAGCACATTCTCAAACGGCTTCTTCTGGTACTGCAGGCCATGAAGGCTGAGGGAACCTCTGTGCTGTTAACCTGCACGGAATGGAATGTCCTCCCGAAAGAACGCAACCAACTGTTTACAACGCTCAAGGGAGGCATGGATCGGGTCTATCGCTTGGAGCTCGATGAGGCGCAAACGCCGCAGTTGTTTCTGGAGCGGGCGGCTCAGGAAATTGTTCCACGCATGTTAACCAGTAGCGGCGAGTCTGAGATCCGCCCCTACCAAGATGAAGGAGATGATTGCTATGGGACGCACGGTTCCGACCTTTACGAATATTATCGACAGCGAGATCGCAAGCTGGTCGAAGTACCGGCGAGGACTTCGCAAAGAGGATCAAGAGATCTTCGATGATGTGTTCCGCGCGGCGAAGCTGCATCTGGCGGAAAACTTTTATGCAATGCGGACCATTCCGTTTGAAAGCATCGTCGTGTCCATTGCCGTGGAGCAGCGGAAGTTGATCAAGCAACTACAGGACCGAATTGTCCGGCTGGAAGAGCGACTTGCAGCAAACACGGAGCGCTCCCCCGTTTCTGTGCCAGAGGTTTAACAGGGAAGCAACGTAGCCCAGAACAGCGAAAGTGGTAGGTTGGATGGTAAGTATTACTTCTTCTCTATTGACTTACTTTAAAAAGAAGTGTATACTGTGTGAAGCATGTTCAATCAAGAGAAGGAGTACGGTGTATGTCGACCTCGTCAGTCACGGTAAAAGGACAAGTTGTCATCCCTTCAAAATTAAGGCAGAAGTACGGCATCAGGGCTGGAACGCGGGTTCGGTTCTATGAGGAAAAAGATGGAATTCGAATCATCCCTATCACGCCGGAGTTCATCAGGGCGAACGTTGGATTTCTGGGGACGAAAGGGAAGCTGCTACGCGCACTGATGGAAGAAAAGAAAAGGGAGCGTGAGCTATGAAACGGTACGTCCTTGACAGCTACGCGTTGCTTGCCTATTCAGAAGGTGAAGCTGGTGCTGAGACGGTCACAGAGCTGTTTTTGAAGGGGCTGAATGACCAAGCTGAAATTTTCACCTGCGTTGTGAACTGGGGAGAAATGTATTACATCGCTCTGAGGGAAGGAGGGGAGGACAGGGCGCAACTGTATCGGTCAACGCTGAGTAAATATCCGTTGGAGCTTGTTGATGCGAATGAAGAACTCTCCCTGCGCGCTGCGCGCTACAAAGCGGCGCATAAAATGTCGTATGCCGATGCGTTTGCCGCTGCGCTTGCTAAACAACGCAACGCTGAACTTGTGACGGGGGACCGAGAATTTAGGACTCTGGGAAAAGAGTTGAAAATTCTCTGGATCAAGTAAGCAAAATCTCTGAGCCGAAACAGAAAAACGAGTAAGGAGCAATACTTGTGACGCGCACCGTTACCGGCTATCTGTTTGATGTTTACCCATCCTCAAAAGGAGTAACAGTTTGGCTGCTTGATCAGAGCGGTGGGAAGTATCGTTGTTTTCACAAATTCACCCCCTCCTTTTTTCTTCACCTGAATGGAACGGATGCGCGGCGCGCGGAGGTGCTCGGTGCACGATGCCCCATTCCGTTGACGCTCACGCGAGCGACAAAAACGGAAATCTACTCTGGCGACTCGTTGGACGTGCTCCAGGTGAACGTGCAGGACGCGATGCGCTTTAGGGACGTCGTGTGGTACTACGAGCGGTTCTTTCCCCACTTTGCGTTTTTCAATTCCGACATCTTGGTGGCCCAGCTGTTTCTCTACGAGACGCAGCTCTTTCCCCTTGCGTTTGGCGACTATGAGTTCGGCGAGGACGGGCAGTTGGTCGGCTGGACGCTGCGCGACTCGCGAGAAGCGACGGAGTACCATCTGCCTCCCTTTTCGATTATGTTGCTACGGAATGCAAACGACTTCGTGCCGCCAAAGTACCAAACGCATCTCCAGCTTGAAGTGATCTATGAGGGTCGCACGTATGTGCTTGAGCAGGAAACACCGCGGGACGTGCTCGACGCTCTCAATTGGCATCTGCATCGGTGCGATCCGGATATCATCCTGACGGACTACGGCGACTCGGTCTTGATGCCGAAAATCACCGCCCTGGCGCAGCGGTACAAGGTGCCGTTGTTGTTCAACCGTGACCAGGATGCAGGTTACGTGACAACGAAGGAATCGAGCTTCTTCCAGTACGGCAAGATCGTTCACAAGGATGGAGCGTT
>JBBTCR010000064.1:0-4170 GCA_038043105.1 Bacteroidota bacterium | reverse complement strand
TTCTCATGCCTTCATGTTCTCCATAAACGGCTTCCATTTCTCCTCGGGAGAAGGAGCTGTCATCAGACTGACACCAATGAGACAGATGATCGATGCAGCAGCAGATGGAAGAATGATGTAGTCCGTGTCCATAAGCGGCTCGGTGAGAATAAAATTCGCGATCGTGATAACAAGGGGTACACCAAGTCCCGCAAGAATTGATGCAACACCGCCTTGCACTGTCACCCGCTTCCACAAGAACGCCGCCAGCAACGCAGGCGTAATGCCAGCTCCAACCATCGTGTACGCTGTAAACGCCATGTCGAGGATGCTTTTGAAGAAGCTTGCAAGAACATAGGCAGTGACGCCAAGAATGACGATTGTGATGCGCTGGAACCGTACAATCGTGGTTTTCGAAATCTCAGGGTTGATGAATCTCTGGTAGATGTCGCGAGTGACGTTGGTCGATGGAGTCATGAGAAAACTGGTCGCTGTCGAGAGAATCATGGCTACGGCTGCGCAAAGCAAAATCATCCCTGCGATAAGCGGAAGATCAAACCGAGCGAGCTGGAGGATGATCGTTTCCGTTGTTCCCTTGTCAAGGGTCCCGTCGGGATTGGCAAACGGCTGGAGCGTGAAGTACTTCGAGCTGCCCACAACAGAAAGCGCACAGAGCATCGTCTCAAGCACCAGCACGCCGATGACCATTCCGATCACGGCCTTGCGGGCCGAGGCCTCATCTTTCGCCGAGAAGAACTTTTGGTACATGCTGCTTTCACCCAGTAGGAGGAAGAATGTCGGGAAGAACACTCCCATCGCCCACACCCAGTCGTTTTGACCGAAGATCTCGAAACGGTCGGCTGGAAGCTTTGCGATCTGATCGGCGCCGCCGATGGCAAGGTAAACAAGCGGGAGAGCTATAATCATACCGAATGTCTTCATCATTGCGTTGAAGATATCAACGGACATGATCGTCACCATCCCGGCTACAACCGTGAAGATGATGACAACCCCGCAGGCAATTGCCCCGCCAATCCGAGGGTCAATACCGAGCAAGATGTTGAGCAGTCGTCCCCCCGCGCGGAACTGGTATCCGGCGATCGTCAGATACGCGATGATAATAATCACGGTCCCAAGTACGCGCGCCGTGGAGTTGTAGCGTTTCTCAAGAATGTCGGGCACCGTGTACTGGGAAATCCTTCGCACACGATGGGCAAGGAAGTAGACGATGATAATCGCGAGCCAGGCCCCGGCGCTCATCCACAGTTGGGAGAATCCCATGCGAAACGCGAGTCCGGCACCACCAAAGAGACTCCCTGTACCGATCCACGTCGAGACCAGAGTTCCCACGAGAAAGAGCGTTGACGTTTTCCGCCCTGCGACCATGAAATCGTCCTGCGTCTTGATCGTACGGCTTTTGTAAATACCTACGGCCATGAGAATGAGTACGTAGATGATGACCGCTATGATGTAGGGATCCATAGTGTGGTTTTACCTTCCCGGGTTAAATTGTAGTGAATGAGTCATGAGAGAATATCTTTGCGGCGGAAAATAATCCACGCCGCGAGAACAAACGCCAGAGAGTACCCGCCCAGGATCGCGGCCGAAGTTCCAACGCTCTGCCACGGGATGGGATCTTCAAATATCTTCTGCCACACGTTCATGTAGCTCGTATAGAGATATGGACGAATCTCCTCAAACATCTCAACGGGAATGACGGTTACCATGAGAAAGATCATGTTCACTCCCATCGTGCTGATGATGGGGCCTATCGCATTCTCAACAAACGACGAGAAGAAAAACGCCATCGAAGCAATCGTCAACATAGCCCACGCGGCAAGGACGTATCCCACGATGAATCTCCAGGCTACGTCGTGGCCGGGCAAGATGAGGATGCCCCGCGCCAAGATGATCAGATCGCCAGCCCCGAGCAGCAGCAACGCAAGTCCGACACTCAACGCCCCGAGGAATACCACGAAGATGACCGTGTAGACGATCGTCGTGTAGTACTTCGACAAGAAGATACGCGTCCGTGAGACCGGCTTGATGAGGATCAGCCGGTAGGTGCCTGCTGTCGCCTCGCCAGCAAGCTGATCGCCTGCGACGAAAGAGATGAGCAAAGGAATGTGCACCCAGAGGCTGTTCATCATGGTGTAGGCCACGAACCAGCCATTGAAGAGGTTGCCCATGAAAAAGAAATCCTGCTGCAGCGACCGTGTCGTGACCTGAAGAAATCGCCCTCCCTCCAGCTTCATCGCCACCTCAATCAACGGGACAACAACGGCCACCAGCAGAAACCCGATGTACGTGCGCTTCTTCAGAAACGTCTTGATGAGCTCGTAATAGACGAGACGACCCATATGGGGCAATTGGGATTCCTACAGCTTCGATTCGGTTTCCGTGATTGACAGGAAGAAATCTTCCAGTGACCGGCGCGGAACGAGCGCTTGTACGGCGATTCCACTCCGGACAAGTGTTTTGTTTAGAGCCGGGATATCGTCAAACGACATTGTCACCTCGAAGGAATCTCCCCGCTCGACGATTTTCTTGACAACCTTTTGCTTCTCCAGCACCGATCGGACCTTCGCCGCCGGCTCGCCCCGGACGACAACATATTTTTCCCCCTCCTCAAGGAGCTTCATCACCTCCCCCTGCGTCACCAATTCCCCCTGACTAATAATTGCCATCCGGTTCGCAACCATTTCAACTTCGTTGAGCAAGTGCGAGGAGAGCATTACCGTTTTCTTCTGATCGTGAGCCAGATGCCGAATGAGGTCCCGGATTTCTTTCATCCCTTGCGGATCCAATCCGCTTGTCGGCTCATCGAGGATCACCATCTCGGGATCGGAAAGGAGCGCCTGAGCGATACCCAACCGCTGTTTCATTCCGTGCGAATAGGTTTTCACTTTGTCGAACGCCCGCTGCTCAAGACCCACAAGCCCCAGGACTTCGAGGATACGTTCGCGCGTGGTTCCGCCGTTGAGTGCGCCGACAATTTCTAGATTCCGGTGCGCCGTCAAGTAGAGATAGAAGTCAGGCTTCTCAACGATTCCTCCGATAGAACGAAGAGCTTTGTCACGTTCCTTCTTGAGAGAGTAACCGAAGAGAAACACATCGCCCTCGGTTGGCTTGATCAAGGAAAGCAGCATCCGGATGGTGGTGCTTTTGCCTGCGCCGTTTGGGCCAAGGAAGCCAAAGACGTCTCCACGATGGACATCCAAGTCGAGATGGTGAACAGCCCATCGTTGCTTGTATTGCTTTCCGAGGTTCCTTGTTTGGAGAATAACGTCGCCGGTCAAGAGAATGCAAGAGCTGAGGAGGAAAAATTTCGCCGCAATGTAGAACTAATTTGAAGGAATTTCAAGAAGCGAGTGATTGGCGGGATAAGCTTCGAGCGGTCGAGTGGCCTGACAGGTTTTCCAAACCTGTCAGGTCTGTTAAAACAGCAACGCCGCAGACAAGGCTGCGGCGTCGGTCAATTTCGTGGGGAATCGGAACTACTTACTCTGCTTGAGTCGCTCGATCGAGCTTTGAACCTTTTTCATCTGTGGAGCAGCGAGGTTTTCTTTTGCCAGTAACGAATACTCTGTGATGGCCTCGTTGTTTAGCTTCAGCTTTTCGAATGCCTGCGCGACGAGTATGCGGGCATCAAAGTTGGACCGCAAATCCGGATTGTTGCGAAGCGTCGCTTTGGATTTGAGAATCGACGTGGCATAGTAGGCATTGTCGAATAAGACCCTTGCCCCTTGCAATTGCATTTGGCCAGCTCCTACGCTGGCGAATACCTCTGCTTCCTCTTTTGCTTTATTGCTGCCGTGGAGCACTGCCGCGGACGGAATCATGATCTCATCGCGATCACGCGGGGGAACAGCAAGGATGTTCTCCATGGCCAACTTCAGCAAGAAATCCGCCTGACTCATCTGGCGAACGTCCGAAAGATCGAGCATCGTCAACGAAGGAACCGTCAGCCTTTTCGCATCAGACTCAATCGTCACGGAAGCGCCCGTGCCCGTGCGCATGGTGTCTTCAGGCTTCAGCAGGTCTCCCACCTTGACCTGCTTCCATTCCTCGGAGACGCCGCGCCGGACCTCAACCACGCCCCTGACGGCCTTCACCGTGAACTCCTTCGCAACGAGCGGAACCGCCAGCAGGCAGAGAGCGATCAACCACAGCATTCGGCTACGCATATGA
>JBBTCR010000063.1:3914-4230 GCA_038043105.1 Bacteroidota bacterium | reverse complement strand
ACACTCTCGGAGCTCGTTGGGAAACGCAATATCATCTTGGCCTTTTATCCAGCCGATTGGAGCACCGGATGCACGAAAGAGGTTTGCACCATTCGGGATAATTTTGAGGCCCTTCAGGATCTGAACGCGGAGGTGTTGGGCATCAGCGGAGATTATGTTTGCTCCCACCGTGAGTGGGCGAAGTACCACAACTTGCCGTTCAAGCTCGTGAGCGATCACGCCCACACCGCCGCCAAAGCATACAGTAGCTGTAATGAGAAATCTCTCTACAACAAGCGCACGGTGTTCGTGGTTGGCAGGCTTGGCAAGATTGCCT
>JBBTCR010000063.1:0-3904 GCA_038043105.1 Bacteroidota bacterium | reverse complement strand
AAATTCGCGTTTGCGATAGCAATTTACTTCATAGAATCCTTGGCTGGATTGAAGTGATGAATCCAATGAATTCCGACTATCTGCCAATTTCACGTTCTGAGTACGATATTCTGGAAGTGGCTGCGATCAAAAACAAGAGATTGATTCTGACAGACGCGGAGGGCACAACAGGAAATCTTCGTTCATGGTGTTTGCGTAAATGGGAACGAGGAATTCCTCGACGGTGTTGATCCCGAAAAGGCAGCCGACTGCAGATCCGACTCGACCGCATTGAACTCCTCATTGATCCATCCGACAATCGAACGTATGTTTCGAATCAGTGCTGAAGGTTTCTGGCGAGTCTTACGATCCGAATAATTCCAATCATTCTGTTCACAAACTCGATGGTTCATATGGAAAGGAAAGGCTTTGTTGTTCTTCTCATGTCACTGTTCAGCGTTGCCGCAGCCATTGCAGGGAGGCCGGACTCACTCCGTCATCCGGAGGAAAAGCACTTCCGAAACATCCGTCAGCTCACGTTCGGGGGGAGAAACGCCGAAGCGTACTTTTCATTTGGCCAGAACCAACTGATTTTCCAGTCAACACGTCCACCGTATGATTGCGATCAAATCTTTACGATGAACCTTGATGGCTCCCATCAACGGTTGGTCAGCACCGGAAAAGGGCGAACGACCTGTGGGTACTTCTTCCCCGGGGACAAGAAAATCCTCTTTGCGTCCACGCACGGACACGGTGACGGGTGCCCGCCCCCACCTGACAGATCACGAGGATATGTCTGGGGCGTGTTCAATGATTATGACTTATATGTGGCAAACGCAGATGGATCGAACCTGAAAGTCCTGAGTGCAAGCAAGGGCTACGATGCGGAGGCGACGATTTCTCCCAATGGTCGGAAAATCGTTTTCACTTCGACGCGTGACGGCGATCTTGAACTCTATACGATGAACCTCAACGGCTCGGATGTGCGCCGGATTACCACAGAACTCGGCTACGACGGTGGTGCGTTTTTCTCGTGGGACGGTAAGAACATCGTTTACCGAGCCTATCATCCTAAGGATAGCGTGGAAGTTGTGGAGTACAAGGCGCTGCTCGCTGATCAGCTCGTGAAGCCGAGCAAGATGGAGATTTTCATCTGTGATGCGGATGGCAACGACCACAAACAGTTGACCAACACGGGGACCGCCAACTTTTCCCCCTTCTTCCATCCCGACAACAAAAGGATCCTGTTTGCCTCCAATGTGAAGGATCCGCGGGGGCGAAATTTTGAGCTCTACATCATGAATATCGACGGATCCAATCTCGAACAGATTACCTTCGGGGGCCATTTCAATTCGTTCCCCATGTTCACTCGCGACGGAAAGAAGCTCGTCTTCATATCAGATCGCAATGCAAAAGACCCATACGAGTTTAATGTGTTCATGGCTGACTGGGTCGAGTGAATTCCGGATTGTGAATTGTCAATTGCGAATGTGCACAACGGCAGGATCGTGAGGCTGAAGGATAAACGGGCTGTTATTACCGGGGGGTCGAAAGGCTTAGGTCGCGCGCTTGCTTTACGATTTGTTGACGAGGGTGCTCGAGTCGCAACCTGCGCGCGCTCAGTTGATGAGTTGAACCGGGTGATGATTGAGCTGAGCGTGAAAGGAGCGCACGGGGTTGGGCTCCCTTGTGACATCTCTGACCCCGATCAAGTTCATCAGTTCGCGCAGAAAGTCCTGGAAGAGTTCGGATCGGTCGATGTACTCATCAACAACGCGTCTTTGCTGGGCCCTCGTATTGAGATCGCGGAATTCACGAAGTCGACCTGGGACCGGGTCATAGACGTGAATGTCCACGGTCTCTTCTTAGTCACCAAGGCCTTCCTCCACGCGATGATCAAACAACGCTCGGGTTCGATCGTCAACGTCAGCTCCTCCGTCGGAAAGGTTGGACGTGCGTATTGGGGTGCGTACTCTGTTTCCAAGTTTGCACTTGAAGGCTTTACCCAAACGCTGGCTGACGAGGTCAGGCAGTACAACATACGAGTGAATTCTGTTAATCCTGGAGCCATGAGCACGGAAATGCGACACGCCGCCTATCCGACCGAAGACCGTTCGAAACTGAAGTCACCTGACGAGGTCACAGACGTTTTTGTCTATCTTGCCTCTGATGAGAGCCGCGGAGTAACCGGCCAGTATTTTGAGGCGCAGAAATTCAAGAGGACTATCAAGGAGATGATATGAAATTGCTCAACCGCATGATCGCCGTCGTTGTTGTCTACGTTCTTTTCTGCCAGATCACCGTTCAGGCTCAATCGAGTCCTCAGGTGACGGAGGCGGAGCTCCTCAAGCATGTCAAGTACCTCGCCTCGGACGAGCTTGAGGGTCGGAAGGCCGGATCGAAGGGAGCCGAGCTTGCCGCACAATACCTAGCGAGCGAGTTCAAGAGGTATGGTCTAATCCCGAATGGCGATCAGGGCACGTTCTTCCAGAACTTCGAGTTTGTCGCCGGCATTAAGCTCGGTACAGTGAATACCCTCTCCTACACCGTCAGCGGACAGACCAAGTCGCTTAGACTTGATCAAGAGTTCCGGCCCCTTGGATTCTCTTCAAGCGATTCGTTTCAGGGTGACCTTGTGTTCGTCGGCTATGGGATCGGTGCTCCCGATAAGGACTACAACGACTACGCCGGCTTCGACGTCAAAGCCAAGGCTGTCATGGTTCTTCGCAACACACCTCCATCCGATTCCACGCGGGATCTTGCGCAGTTTGCGTCGCTCCGCTACAAGGCTTCAAAAGCGAAGGAGCTCGGCGCAAAGGCGATGATTGTTGTGACTAGTCCTGAGGACTCTGATACTGACGACCTCATCAAACTCACCTACGACCAATCGACGGGAAACGCTGGGGTCCTTGCGATCAATATCACGCGAAAGGCGGCGGATGAATTGCTGCGCACTGGCGGCAAAACCATCAGCGACCTGCAGAAGGAAATCAATCAATCCAAAACTCCGAAATCGCTTGCTCTGCCTGGCGTCTCGGTCTCGATGACTGTGGAATTGAAAGAGATTCGTCAGACGACGAAAAACATCGTAGGATTCCTGGAAGGAAGTGATCCTGTCTTGAAGGATCAACTTGTCGTGCTTGGCGCGCACCATGACCACCTTGGATTTGGTGGAGAGGGCTCCGGATCGTTGAAACCCGATACTGTGGCGATTCACAACGGAGCTGATGACAACGCGTCAGGCACTGCCGGTTTGCTGGAACTGGCTGAAGCATTCGCAGCGAACAAGGCATCCTTGAAGCGCAGCATGCTGTTTATCTCATTTGCCGGGGAAGAATTGGGGCTTCTTGGCTCGGCACATTATGTGAAGAACCCCACTGTCCCTCTTGAGCGCAGCGTCGTGATGATCAACATGGATATGATCGGGCGGCTCAACAACGGAGCTCTGATTGTCTACGGAATAGGGACCTCCCCCGGATTTGAAACGCTCGTGAAGAAATTCAACGCTGACTCCGCTCTTGTTCTCAAGCTCAACAAGGACGGTTTTGGTCCAAGTGACCACGCTTCGTTTTACGGAAAACAGATTCCGGTTTTCCATTTCTTCACGGACATCCACTCCGATTACCATCGCCCGTCCGATGACTACGACAAGATCAACTACCCGGGCATGGAGCAGGTTGTCCGCTACATTCAGAAAATAACGACCGACCTTGATCAAGCCGGCGAGAAGCCACAGTATGTAGCCGTGGAGGCACCGCGACCAATGGCTGGCGCGGGTCGCAGCACCAGAGTCTACATGGGAACTATTCCGGACTTTGGGGAGCAGATTGCCGGAATGAAGATTTCTGGAGTCCGCGAAGGAAGCCCGGCATCAAAGGCGGGGCTACAAGGCGGCGATGTCATTGTAAAGTTCGGGAAGGTCGAC
>JBBTCR010000062.1:0-2211 GCA_038043105.1 Bacteroidota bacterium | reverse complement strand
GACATCACTGCTCAAACGTATGCCTATATGAGCCGCGGGATCGATGAGGCGGGATTCTCCAGTGACAACGAATTCGTCCGGTTCAACATGACATTCGAAGGGACCCGGAGCTTCGGCGCGTATGGCCTCAATGTGTACCAATTGACGGAGGGAGAGGGCGCGTTCGAGAATCTCTACAAATTCATCTACTACCTTGAGAATGGCAGCCGGCTCTACAAGATCAATTGGATCAATTTTGAATCCCAAGAGGCGGTGAACCAGGAGACGAAAGAGACGCGCAAGTGGATCAGGTTTCAGATGGAACTGCATGCCTACTTTACGTCGATCCCGGAGCTGAACACGTCGCTGGCCGCGAAGTCGCTGACCTTCACACAATCTCCGTTTGATCCGTTTAATCCAATCATTCTGCAGACAGTCTCCACCGAAGCGCCACCGGATGAGATCGATGTGAAGACGATTGACGTGAGGGCTGTGCTGCCGGGGAAAGCGTTCGTTCTCTATAAGGGAGAACTCACGGTGCTGCATCTTGGAGACAGAGTCTGGAGGGGGTTCGTCAGCCGGATCAGTCCTGCGGAGAGCAAGGTGGAGTTCACGCTGAATGAGGGGGGCATCACGCGCAAATTCGAAAAGAAAATGGTCTTCGAAAAAAAGAAACGATAACGAGGGAATTATGAACAAACGATTCTTGATCCTTTTTTCCTGCGGCATACTCCTGGTCGGCGGCTCCAACTTCGCTCAAAGCCAAGAGGAACAGAAGATCAAACGCGCCGCCAGGGGCAGGGAAATCGTCACTCAAGAAGAGCTCGTCAACTTCAAGAGCGATGTCCCCTACGCTCAGGCAATTGAATCGCTAAGCGCCCTGAGCAAGAAATTCCTGAAAAAGCCGATCGTTGATCCCTCGCCACTATCGGGTAAGATCAACGTCGAGATCCAGTCGATGTACTGGCGCGATGCGTTTGAGTTGATCTTGCGGAATAACAACCTGTGGTACACCGAGCATCCGGACTACTTTCATGTGATGCCCGTGGGCGCCATTCCGACTGCGCCCGGGGCACCGGTTGCTCCCGGTGGTGCAGTGGCCCGCGTGGACTCCGGGCAGATTATTGCTAGGACGCGTGAAGTCACGATCTCCGCCATCTTTGTGTCAATCGATCAAGCGAGACTCCGGGAGAGCGGTTTGAGCTTCAGTATTTTCCGGGGACGGGATCTGAACCTTGGTGTTGAGTTTCAAGGCGCGGGGCGAGTTTCGAGCGAAATCTTCGGAGCAGTTGTGTCCCCGACCTCCAAGAAACTTGCGGTGGGTATTGATGCTGCGCTCAGGATCTTCGAGAGCGAGCAGCTCGGAGAAGTCATCGCTCGACCCCAGACGACAGTGCGATCAGGAGCGACGGGGCGCGTTCAGATCGGTACCGACTTCTCGGTGAAGGAGAGAGATTTTGCCGGGAACATTATCGATCGCTTCTATAGTGCGGGTACGATTTTGCTCGTAACGCCGACTGTGTACACATATGGCAAAACTGAACTGATCGATCTTACATACAAGGCTACCCGAAGCAGCGTGACGCCCGGAACGGTGAGCACACTGATCGACAAGACGGAGAATGAAAGCAAGCTCTTGCTGCTGAACGGCGAAGAGACCTATGTGGCAGGGCTGACCGTGAACGAAGAGAACACGTCCCGCGAAGGAATACCGCTCCTGAAGGATCTCCCATGGTGGTTCTTCGGACTGCGGTACATCTTTGGATATGACAAGGTGAGCGTTTCGCGGAGAGAACTGCTCATCCTGCTTCGGGCCGAGCTGGTGCCGACCATTGACGAGCGCCTTGAGCAGCTCACAAAGGAACGCAATATCATTCAAGAAAAGCTCAAAGAGGGGCGCGAAGACACAGAAAAACGGATGAAAAAACAATGACTACGATCTTGACACGTGAACAGTCAAACGTACCTGGGGAGAGTGTTATGAACATACGAACGCTTCTGTTGTGGGGGATTGTCTCGATCCTGTTGCTTCAATCGGGCTGCCAAACCGTGACGGAGCCTGAAGAGAAAGAAGTGACTCCTTCACAAACCTTGGTGAAAGGGTCGGTCCTGAGAAGTGACAACCTGGCCACTGTTCCGAACGCCTTCATCTACGATTTGGGGGGGCTGGCGAGGGATACGTCGAAGAGTGACGGATCGTTTTCGCTCAAACTGCAGATAACAGGCCGCTAC
>JBBTCR010000061.1:0-4865 GCA_038043105.1 Bacteroidota bacterium | reverse complement strand
AAAATTCGCGACTCGGCAAGTAAGGACCTGCAACGAATTCGCCAGGACATGATCTTAACCGCCGACGCGCTCCGAAAACGTCTCGGTTCAATCCTGAAGAGAGTCTCGGAAAAAGAGTTCCTTCAGGAAGAGATCATCACGACGCGGGAGGGCCGGATGGTGATCCCTGTGAAGGTCGAACACAAGAATCACGTCCCGGGATTCATTCATTCGAGCTCCGCGAGCGGCGCGACGGTCTTTATCGAGCCTGCTGAGACGCTCGACCTCAATAATGCACTGACGGAGCTTCACCTCAGCGAGCAACGGGAGATCGCGCGGATCCTTGCCGAACTCACCACGCAGGTGAGGGACATTCGGCCGAACCTCGAGGGTACAGTCTCCATCCTGGCAATGCTCGATCTCATTACTGCAAAGGCGAAGTATTCGATCCAAGTTCTTGGCAATCCAGCTGCAATTACGAAAACCTCGCGTGTTCGTCTGGCCCAAGCGCGCCATCCGGTTTTGCTCCAACGGCATCGGTGGGAGGAGGTCGTTCCGCTTGACCTTGATTTGGGGGAGGGCATCCGCACGCTCATCATCACAGGTCCAAACGCTGGCGGAAAGAGTGTGGCGATGAAAACTGTTGGGCTCCTCGCTCTCTGTACGCAGGCGGGCATTCATATCCCTGCCGCGCCGGATTCTGAGCTGGGCGTCTTTGAGAAGATTTTCGTAGACATCGGCGACGAACAATCCATCGAGAACGATCTCAGCACCTACAGCTCTCATCTCATACAGCTGCGGGACATTCTGCAGGAAGCAGATGGGAAGAGTTTGGTTCTCATTGATGAGATCGGTGCAGGCACAGACCCGGCAGAAGGGGGAGCGCTCGCTGCGTCCGTTCTCAAAGATCTGACTGACCGCGGGTCGATGACCATCGCAACCACGCATCACGGGATGTTGAAAGCATTTGCGCACGAGACACCAGGCGTTTCGAACGCATCGTTGGAGTTTGACCACGAAACCCTGAAGCCGACGTACCGATTCCGGTCTGGCGTCCCGGGCAGCAGCTACGCATTGGAACTCGCCAAAAGGCTCGAGGTCCCCGGTTACATTATCGAGCGAGCGCGCGACCTCGTCGGCGACGAGAAAGTGAAACTCGAGCAGCTGTTAACCGACTTGGAGCGCCAATCGCAGCAGTACCGCGAGCAGATTCACCAGGTGTCATCAGAGCGCGATCGATTGGCTTCACTTGTGCAGGCCTATGATGAGAAGATGAGGGATCTTCGCAAAGAGCTCCATTCCATTCGAAGAAAGGCTGTCGACGAAGCGCAGGATATCGTCCGGGGAGCTCAGGCACTCATCGAGAAAACAATCAAAGATATACGCGAGTCCGCGGCAGAAAAAACTTCCGTACGATCCGCCCGCGAGGACGTGCAGAAGTTACAGAGACAGATCGCTGAACTGGGCGGCGACGAACAATTGCCCGATCCGCACGATCTGCAAGTCGGTGACACTGTTCGCCTCAAGGATGGGGCGCAGATCGGTGAGATCGTTGAGATCAAAGAATCATTCGCTACGGTGCTGTCAGGAAACGCGAGACTGCGCGTCAAGCTCCAAAACCTTCTCAAGGTCAGCACGCCAGGGTCACGGACTGCGTTGAGCCCAGAAACACTCTACACTCCCGAAGGAAAAACGGAAATCGACTTGCGAGGATTCATGGGCGAGGAAGCAGTCTCGAAGGTTCAGCACTTCTTGGACGATGCCGTTGTTGCCGGCTTGCACCGTGTCGATATCATCCACGGAAAAGGAACTGGCGCACTCCGGAAGCGGGTTGCCGATTTCCTCAAGACGTATCCTCACGTGAAGTCATACCGACTCGGGGAATGGAATGAGGGAGGAACGGGCGTGACCGTGGTCGAGCTCGATTAGATCATCGAAGGGGTAGAGGGTCTCAAAGTGACAACGAAGAAATATCCGATAAAGCGAATACTGATTGCCAATCGGGGAGAGATCGCGGTTCGGATCATCCGCGCGTGCAGAGAGATGGATATCTGTGCTGTCGCGGTGTTCTCCGACGTCGATCGGAAATCCCTTCACGTCGTTATGGCTGATGAGGCCTACCCGCTCGGTGGATCGACGCCTGCTCAAAGCTATCTCAACCAGGAAAAAATCCTACAGAGAGCGCGGATGTCAAATGTTGATGCAATCCATCCCGGCTATGGTTTCCTTGCCGAGAATCCCTCATTCGCCAAAAGGGTGGAAGAGGAGGGATTGAGGTTTATTGGACCTAGCAGTAAGTCAATCTCCCTGATGGGCGACAAAACGGAGGCTAGAAGGACTGCTCGAAAGCTCGGAATTCCGACCATAAGCGGCACGGCAGATCCGATCCAAGATGAAGGCGATGGCCTTCGGTTTGCGGTTGACATTGGATTTCCCATCCTTCTCAAGGCCGCAGCAGGAGGGGGCGGAAAAGGGATGCGAATCGTCCGCTCGAGCGAGGAATTCCCTTCGTCGTTTCGGAGCGCACAGTCGGAAGCAAAAACGGCCTTCGGCGACGAGAGGGTGTACATTGAGAAGTTTCTCGAGGCCCCGCGACACATCGAGGTACAGATCCTTGCTGATGCATACGGCAACACGATCTACCTCGGGGAAAGAGAATGTTCGATTCAGCGCCGCCACCAGAAAGTCATCGAAGAATCTCCCTCCACCGCAGTTGACCAAAAGCTGCGAAAAACGCTCGGAGAGGCGGCCGTTGCGCTTGCAAAAGCTGCCGGCTATGCCAATGCAGGAACCATAGAGTTCCTTCTCGATCAGCAACACAACTTCTATTTCCTCGAGATGAATACGAGGCTCCAGGTTGAGCATCCTGTTACCGAAGCAATCACCGGCATTGATCTTGTGAAGGAACAGATTCGAGTAGCGGAGGGGCAGGAGCTGAGAATCAACCAAAGCGATATCAAGCTGCACGGACACGCCATTGAGTGCCGAATCTGTGCGGAAGATCCAGAGAACAACTTCCTTCCTTCAACGGGTTCTCTCCTCCGGTATCAACCGCCGGAAGGAAAGATCCGCGTCGAAAACGGATTCCGCCAGGGGGATGAGTTATCCGTTTACTACGATTCACTCCTCTCGAAAGTCATCTCCTGGGGGACCACCCGCGATGAGGCAATCGCGTCAATGAAGAGGGCTCTCTCCGAGTTTGCCATCGAAGGCGTGAAATCGACGATTCCCTTTTGTCAGTTCGTGCTTGATCACGATGCGTTCCGGACCGGGGACTTTGATACGCAGTTTGAGGAAAAGCACTTTTCCAGAGCTCAGGCGGAGATCGAAAGATCCGAAGAAAAGCGTGCTGCCGTCATTCTCGCCGTTCTTCTCACGGACCGGCAACAGCGTCTCTCTTCGGCTGCAAAATCGGATGGCTTGGCCAAATCCGCCAGCCAGTGGAAAACTCTCAGGAAAGAGAGCTATCGATCATGAGCACCGTCTATAGAGCAGCGATAGATGCGGAGTCCTATCAGGTGTGCGGCGTGAGTGGGTCTGAAATACGCCTGAATGATCACAAGTATTCATATGACCTAATTCTGCTTGAGCTGGGGCTTTACTCCCTTCTTCTTAATGGTAAAGTCCACACACTTAAGGTTCTTCAGGGGCCTGACACGAATCGATCCTTTGCTGGGACCGAGAACGTCTCTGCCGATGGCTCTGCTCACATTATGATCAGCGCTGAAGGACGCGAATACTCCGTGCAGGTGGATGACGAGCGCTCGTGGTTGCTCCGCTCATACCTTTCGAAAGTCCACGCGACCACCGGCACAACAACCGTTCGCGCACCAATGCCCGGGCTGATCGTTCGGGTGGAGGTGAAGAATGGGGATCATATCCAGCCCGGTCACGGATTAATCGTCCTTGAAGCAATGAAAATGGAAAATGAGATCAGGTCTCTCACGGGCGGTGTTGTCAAAGAAATCCACGTGGAAATCGGAAAACCCGTTGAGAAGGGTGAGCCACTCGTCACTCTTGCACAGGATTAGGCAGGTGTGGCTTATATCCAACCTTAGAATAAGTTAACCAAGCTTAGATGAATCAAAACACCAAGAAAGAAGAACCAGGTGTAACGCTCGAACTAGCGCTCGAGCACGGACTCACAAAGCAGGAATACGAGCGTATTCTCTCAATCCTTGGCAGAACGCCTACGTACACGGAATTAGGCATTTACAGCGTAATGTGGAGTGAGCACTGCAGCTACAAGAATTCGATAGCCGTTCTAAAAACTCTCCCAAGGTCTGGAGGAAGGCTGCTCGTCAGCGCAGGCGAAGAGAACGCTGGTCTGATCGACATTGGCGACGGCCTTGCTGTCGCTTTCAAGATCGAAAGCCATAACCATCCTTCTGCTGTCGAGCCGTATCAAGGTGCCGCGACAGGAGTCGGTGGAATTCTGCGGGATATCTTTACTATGGGAGCTCGCCCGATCGCTGCCTTAAACTCACTGAGATTTGGCGAGCTCGACAACGAGCGCGTGCGGTACCTCTTCAAAAGAGTCGTTAAGGGAATAGGCGACTACGGAAACAGTTTTGGAGTTCCGTCGGTAGCCGGCGAGGTGTATTTTGACAAATCGTACACAGCAAACCCGCTTGTCAATGCAATGGCGGTGGGAGTTGTCGACCACGACCACATTGCGCGTGCCATCGCTACAGGCGAATGCAATTTGATTATGATTGTTGGATCCGCTACTGGCAGAGACGGCATACACGGGGCGACATTTGCCTCTGAAGAGATTTCTGAGGAATCGGAGGCTAGACGCCCGTCAGTTCAGGTCGGCGACCCGTTCACAGAGAAACTATTACTTGAGGCGACACTGGAGTCCATTCGAGCCGGTTTGATCGTCG
>JBBTCR010000060.1:0-2239 GCA_038043105.1 Bacteroidota bacterium | reverse complement strand
TGAGGAGTTAGTCAACCAGGCGGCAGCGCCGCAAGAAGGCGCTTTTGCTTAGGCGCGACTTTTCAAAAAAACTCCCTATCATCGCAGTGTGTTAGGGATTTTGTTTTTCCTTTAGAATCGCACCGATCATCCCTCAACCAGGAGGTAACCAGCCATGCGCCCGCGAATCCACGTCTTCTCTTTACTCTTATTGATATCCATCGCCTCCGTTCTTCAGCAGGTTGTTTTCTCACAAACTGCAAGCGTTTCGGAATCGAGGCAGGTATTTAGAACGTATCCCTTTGGCGATCCCGATCCCGTCGCCCGGATGAGCAATATCTATCCATACTTCCGATTCGAAGGATACAGCGTCACGCCGGTCGACCGTGAATGGAACATCGTAACGCTGGAAAATCCCTATATCAAAGTGCTCATTGCTCCGGAAATGGGAGGGAAGGTGCTGGGTGCGTTCGAAAAGTCTACGGGAAAGGCGTTCATTTATTTCAACAAGGTGATCAAGTTCCGGGAAATCGCGATGCGCGGGCCGTGGACATCAGGCGGACTTGAGTTCAACTTCGGCGATATCGGCCACACGCCGACAACGGCAACTCCCGTAGACTACACTACCCGTACGAATGAGGATGGGAGCGTAAGCTGCATCATCGGGGCGATGGACCTTGCCTCGAGGACGGAGTGGAGAGTCGATATTCGGCTTCCGAAGGACAAAGCGTACTTCGAGACGCGATCGTTCTGGTACAATCCGACTGAGGTCAACACATCATTGTATCACTGGATGTGTGTCGCAATAGATGCGGACGAGGATCTGCGATATCTGTATCCGGGCACTGCCTACATCGGTCACGGCGGGGATGCTCACCCATGGCCCACCGACGGCGCGGGGAGGGACTTGTCGTACTACCAGAACAATGCGTTTGGCTGGAGCAAGTCATATCACGTTCTGGGCACGAAAAGCGACTACTTCGGAGGACACTTCGCAAACGAAGACATCGGTGTCATCCATTGGTCTCGCTACGGAGATAAGCTCGGCAAGAAAATCTGGATCTGGGCGCGTTCGCGTGAAGGGGAGACCTGGAAAGACCTGCTCACTGACCCGGAGCTCGGCAACAAACAATACACGGAGATCCAGTCAGGATTGCTTTTCAACCAGGCTGGCGGAGGGAGTAGCAGAACACCGTTCAAGCATCTCTTTTTCGCACCGCTGAGTGCTGAACGCTTTGACGAGGCGTGGTTCCCCTTCGCGAAGATCGGCGGGATTGTCGAGGCAAACCTCTCAGGCTCTCTCAATGTGCAGAGAAAAGGAAATGATATCGCGATAGGATTCTGCCCGCTTCAGTTCACGAAGGACGATCTCATCGTCAAGGTTGGCGGGAGAACCGTGTACAGCAAGAGCCTCGACTTGAAGCCGCTCCAGCCATTTGTCGATATCATTCGCGCAGCCGGTGACGGCGAGATTGAAGTGTCGATTGGAGATCGTATCTCGTACCGAAGCGGAGATGAGGAAGCAAGGAAACTCCGCCGGCCGACCGTTGCCAACAAGGAGTTCGACTGGAATTCCGTCGCTGGGCTCTACACGGACGGTGTAGAGCGAGCGCGCCAGCGCGATCCGAAAGGCGCCCTAGCCAAATACCTTGCTTGCCTCTCGAAAGATCCAGTCTATACCCCGGCGTTGGTTGGTGCGGCAGAAATCTACCAAAAAAGGATGCAGCATGATTCTGCATTCCACTACGTCAGCAAGGCGCTGGCCAATGATGCGTATGACCCGGATGCAAATTTCTTATACGGCGTCATCAGCCGGAGGCTGGGCCGGGTCTATGATGCGCAGGACGGCTTCGGCGTCGCTGCGCGCTCGATGAAATACCGCTCGGCTGCGAATGCACAGCTCGGCGAGATCGCGTTCCTTCGTGGCCAATGGAATGACGCTGAAGAGTACGCACGCCGCGCGCTGGACTACGACCGATACAACGTCAGAGCATACCGGCAGCTCGCTATCACCTACCGAAAGCAAGGACGCTCTGAGGACGCGAAGATTGTGCTCGAGATGATGCTGCGCATCGACCCACTCAGCCATTTCGCAAACTTCGAACGGTACCTGCTCGATCCCACCGCTGAAAAGCTTGCGTACTTTAACTCGATGATTCGTAACGAGCTCCCGCACGAAACCTATCTCGAGCTGGCAAGTTATTATCGATCGGTGGGACTTGATCAAGAGGCCATCAACATGCTGGAGAACGCCCCGGCT
>JBBTCR010000059.1:0-3076 GCA_038043105.1 Bacteroidota bacterium | reverse complement strand
TCGAGATACTCCATGACGTTCATATCCATGTACAGCGGATTCAATTCGGGCAGGTACCCGATCTTGCGTCGAACTTCGAGAGAGTGGTCAGCAATGCTGTAACCATCGACATCAACTGTCCCGGCCGTCGGAGGCATATAGCACGTGATGATTTTCATCGTTGTGGTCTTGCCTGCCCCGTTGGGCCCCAGGAAACCGAGAATCTCACCTGTTTTTACGTCGAACGAGATATCGTTGATCGCCTTCTCGTGTCCATAATACTTCGTCAGATTTCGCACCCTGATTGCCATGAAGTCTCTTCAAGAATATATAGAAAGGGAAAGAGAACACTGCAGGCTGTGCCGCGAACACTAGCTTAAAAGCAGCGGTGCAATGATATGAAAAAGAGGAAAGAAAATCAAGAAATGCGGATAGAAAAGCAGATTAAGAAAAGCAGGCTAAAGAAGCTTCATCTGGCGTGAGTGATCACGCTGGAAGCGTTGGGTTGAGAGAGAAAGCTTCTTTTCGTTGAGGTGATATCGTCTGCAATTCGTCTCAAACAGTTGGTCAATAGCCTCAGCGATCCTTCCCTCCCCCCGCAAACGTTTGCCGAACTCCGAGCACGTTAGCTCTCCTCCCCGTACGGCGCGAATGCGACTGAGAATTCGCTGAGCTCGTCCCGGTAGCTCACGCTGGAGCCAGTCGATGAAGAGGTCTTTTACCGCGTACGGAAGTCGAACAATTGTGTGACTTGCAAAGCGCGCACCGCGCTCCGATGCTAGCTTGAGAATCGACGGTATCTCAATATCGTTCAGACCGGGGATGACAGGTCCAATGTTGACACCAACGGGGAGGTCGGCGCTTGCTAGTACGTCGATGGTTTCGAGCCGTTTGATAGGAGTAGACGTTCGGGGTTCCATCATCCGCGCAAGTTCAGTATTCAGCGTCGTGACGGTAATGATCACGAAGATAAGATTCAACTCTGCCAGTTCTTTCAGTACATCAACATCACGCTGAATGAGGGCATTCTTTGTTATGATGGAAACGGGATTACGAGACTTGAGAAACACCTGAAGGCATTGACGGGTTAGCTGCAGTTTTCGCTCGATAGGCTGATAGCAATCGGTGTTCCCAGAAAGGACGACCACCTGCGGCTGCCACGACGGGCTGCTGAATTGTTCCTCCAGCAGCCGGGCCGCATCGGGCTTGACCATGATCTTTGTCTCAAAATCCAACCCCGCGGAAAACCCAAGGTACTCATGTGTCGGGCGCGCATAACAATAAACGCAGCCGTGCTCACAACCTCGTAGGGGTTGAGGCTGTAGGTGAATCCAAGGTCGGGACTATCATTCTTCGCGAGAACGGACTTGGTATGGTCAATGTAAAATTTGGTGAACACATTGCGCTCGGGATCCGGATCCTCGAAGTACTGAGCGAGATCATCCGGGGTTCTCTCGACCTTCAGCGTCTCGAATCTGTTTGGGGGATTGAAGCTTGCGCCGCGACCAGTGACGGTTTGTTGAGACATGGTTTCGTCTTAAGGGTGAACGCGCATTCGAAACAGCGGGATCTGTTTCGGAGAAGTGGTCTGACGCAACCAAAGTACCCGCGCCGTGCGACCCCTCTTCTTGTCCGCGGACGTTAAAAGGCCAAGGTATTCTTTCAGCTTCTGCAGATCGTAGCCGAACGGAAGCAGGAGAGTCTCGGCGGCTTTCAACGTAAATTCCGTGTACTGCTCAACGTCATACCCATCTTCAAACGCGTAGAGCGCAAGCGGTTTGGCTTTCTCCGGTTTCTTTTTGCCAGTTTGATCGATGATGATGAACTCGATCGATTCTCCTGCGGCGAGAGGAACTCCCATCTCCTTGACGAGCTTCGAGACCACAGCGCTGATGCTGTTGTTGGTGTATTCATCCGCTTCCTTGGTAACGTGCCGGCGGAGGACAAGGTCCATCGGATTTGCCTTTCCGCTGCGCAGGAGCGAGATGAAGTTCTGCACAATCTCAAGCAGCTCCGGCACCTTTGCACGCACTTCCTCCACGCCGTGTGCACTGGACATTTGCTCGAGCATGGCGGCTTGCATGTTTTTAATGAACTTCGGCACATCGTGCCGGCGTGCTTCAATGCCCCGGATTTTCATCTCGCCGTGACCATACCACCCAACGTAATGGTTCGCTGTGGTGATATCTGGGTCCATCTTCGATGCCGGAAAGAGAATCCAGTTATAGATCCCCTCAAGCGAAATGTCGATACCCGCCCTTCGTGAGATCTCCCGAGAGAGCTCCTCGTACTCCCGTTCCGTTGCTCCCTCCTTCTTTAGCCACACGCAATCGATAATCGCATGGAGCAGATGAAAGCCATGGCTTTCGGCAATTTCCTTTGCCGTCAGGATAGCATCGCGTGAAAACGCGTTGACCGACTCGTGTGCCTCAATTTTACCGAACCGCGCGTTCTTGTATCCGAGATACCCGAAGCAGCTCACCAGCATCCATTTGAGTGCGTTCTGTCGCCGATCGTACCGACGGAACAGCACCTCATCCTTTCCTTTGTATTTCTTTTTCATCGCCTTGTAGTACGCGCGCTTCTTCACGACAGCGCGCAGCGTCGCCGGCACGATCCCCTCCCGCTTCTCGCAGATCGTGTATCCGAGTTCCGGCACTTTGCTGTTCTTGCAGCAACGGCAATTTACGGTCTCCGGTGACACGTTGTGCTCGACCATGATGGTCGGATACATCGACACAAAATCGAGCTCGGCAACACTCTCGTGGTAGCCGAGCGGCGGATTGAAAACGAGCCCGCCGCGGTCCGCCAGCAGCAACGTCGCCGCGGATTTGAAGTCCTCCGGCTCACGCTTCTTCGCGGGGATCAAAATGTTGTTCCGGTACGCCCACGACAGCTGCAGCGACGACATCGACGTGCCTATGCTTGCTCGCCCCTGCCGCTGGCCGCACATCTGCGTCAGCCGCGCCATCTCGAACAATCCGTCGAGATCAGCTTCGGCCACCGTCATCGAGTTGGTGGCATCCACATGCCATCGTCCCGCAAGCTCAAACGCTCCATCCTTGTGAACGATCTTGCCGTACTGGAAGAAGCTCGA
>JBBTCR010000058.1:0-2056 GCA_038043105.1 Bacteroidota bacterium | reverse complement strand
AAAGGCTCTTACAGCACACAACTATGCGAGGAAAAGTCAAGGTTTTATTACTAAAACCTGGTTTTATCTGACCGAGTATAAAGCTTTTTGGAGGGAATGTCAAGAAGAAACGGAGGCGTTTCAAGCACGGAACAGCAACGGGGTGGTTACTGAAGCGTGTTGCATTTTTCGGAAGTGCCCCAACCTCTTGCCCCAAGTGCCGGAAAAGAATTTCATTCAAAAAAATTCTTCATTGGCTGCCAGATGACTTTAGTTTTCGTTGCTTGAAGATGCTCGTCTTTCCATCTTCAGTCAATAACTCCGGAAGGATCCTATGATAAGAAATCATCAAACGGTGAATTGCACATCGCTTACAATGTCAATCCTCCTCGTTGTGTGCCTAATCCCCACAGGGTTATCTCGTGCATATGCTCAGGCGCTCCTTGATGGAGCAGGTCTTTTCGTCGGTGGCCCTCAAGGGGAATTCAAAGCAGCGTGGAGTGTGCCGGCATCGGCGGTGCTCTCTACGTTAGCCTCGCGCCGAAGGAGTACGCTTATATGCTGGGCGTGGAATTTGGCTTTGTTAACTGCGGAGAACAGGGAGCGGTGTGTACGATCTCAAGAAGTCGAGGACCGATTTGTTGAGCCTTCAGATCGGTTTGGCCGGGCGGTTGTGATTATTACGCCAATAGTGCTCTCACACAGCCTGAAACTCCAGGAACGAGCCCATATTCCAACTTCTAGAACAGACCCTCGGGGAGAGGGTCAGAAACAAAAGGCCGCTGTTTTCCGTAAGATTGATAGACCCGTCCACGTCGAAAACGCATTTCCAAAGGAGGCCTCTCCCCATGAAACAGCTGATCGCCATTCTCATACTCACTCTTATCCTATTCCTCACAAGCGCCATCGCACAGAATGAACTCATAGCGGAGATTCGAAACCTCGGTCCAAATGACGTTAAGGTCGACGGATTTATCCTCAACAAGGACCAAGAGATTTCGATTCACGCCATTGGCGGTGGCAACCGGGAGCGAGCTGTCTACACGGCCGCGTGGATCCTCAAGATGCCAACCCGTGAGGTTGCTTGGAAACTGAAGAATGCAAAACAGAGCCGCTACGATCGCGGTCTGGTCGAATACACCGATCAGGTTTCTCTGCCGAAAGGAGAGTACGAAGTCTACTACGCGGCATTCCCGGATTGGTCGGAGAATATCGAGGGCTTTGGGGAATTCATGGACTTTCTTGCCGACAAGATTTTCCATCCTGATAGACGCCGACGCGACTACCGTGAGTTGAGCCTCACAATTGAGGGAGTGGGTCAACGCGTGGGAACTGAGGGGGTTGACCAATGGCATGAGCAACTCCGGAAAGCCGCACTGCTGTCACTGAGCGGTATCTGGGATAACGACTACGTTCGCCAGGGCTTCATCCTCGAGAAGCCCCTAGACCTCACCATTTATGCCATAGGCGAAGCGAACGATGACGAGACATTTGATTACGGATGGATCATCGACGTAAAGACCGGCAAGCGAGTATGGCAGATGACCGAACGGAATAGCCAGCACGCGGGTGGCGCGCGAAAGAACCGGATGGTGAACGAGACTATTTCTCTGCCTGCTGGAAAATACGCTGCGTGTTTCGTTACCGATGGCTCCCACTCATATCGAGATTGGAATGCGCCTCCGCCATACGATCCGGCGTTCTGGGGGATGACTCTCAGAGTGAAAGATGAGTCCATGAAGAAGTACGCAAAGATATTTGACGACAAAGGGATTGAAGATCATAACCTTGTCGTGGATCTGACGCGGCTCAGGGACGATGAATTCCAGTCAAAAGCCTTCACTCTCGACAAGCCGATGGACCTGCGCGTCACTGCGGTTGGTGAGGGGCGCGATGGGGACATGTTCGACTACGGATGGATTGTTGACGCGAAGAGACGAAAGAAGATATGGACCATGGAGTACGACGAAACCGAGCACGCCGGAGGAGACCGCAAAAACCGCATGGTCACTAAGGTGATCTACCTGGACAAGGGAAGCTACATTGTCTACTTTGTGACCGACGGCTCGCACTCGTA
>JBBTCR010000057.1:1556-2125 GCA_038043105.1 Bacteroidota bacterium | reverse complement strand
GATGTTGGCATCAGCTTGTTTGGCTCCATCAACCCGACAACACTCGTACGCTTTGGATACTTCCAATTCTACGAGAACATCATTCAGGAGAATGATGACGTAGCTCTCTGGATGCTCGACATCGAGTCGCGCGTAACGCCACGCCTTGAGATTGGAGCTGATCTCTGGTTTGCGTGGGATCGCGGGAAGAACTCCGGTGGTATTTCTGTGCTTTGGCAGGGGTTAAATAGCGGCCTAGCAGAGTACAACGGTGCTACTCGCCTGAGCTTCCCGACGTCGAAATATGAAGCAAACATATTCTGGCTGGGCGCTCACGCGGCCTACAACCGGGATTTCTCTTCAAGCAGATGGTGGTATGATGGATTTGTGATGGCAAACCTTGGGACCATCGATACGGTTGGAACCGGGACGAAAGAGTATGCCGATGTGCTTGGCGTGTCGGCCAATGGTTCGGTCAGTTACAAGTATGGGATGACGGTCAACGACAAAATCAGTCTTGAAGGAATCTTCAGCACCGGCGATGGCAATGGGGCAACGACCAGTCTCGCAACGGGCAGCGTCACGCCAGC
>JBBTCR010000057.1:0-1546 GCA_038043105.1 Bacteroidota bacterium | reverse complement strand
CTGATGGAACCGCCAACAGCGTTATCACCGGCAACGTTTACGGCTCGCCAACCGCCATCTACAGCAGCCATCGCGCCCTGCTCCTCTTTCCCGACCCGAAAGTTGCGAACCGATACTACTCCGCCGTGCACGACATTTCCAACATGGGCCTTGGTGTCTCAGGTGTTCTCGCGAGCATCTCACGTGACATCATCCCGAATAAACTCATGGTCAAGCTCGGCACAGCGAGCGCATTCTCCAACGTGATGCCAAAAGGGGGAGGATCGTACATCGGCACAGAGGTAAATGTGGAAGCGCAATACACGTACAGGGTCTTCCTCACTTTTGGACTGAGCGCGGGCTACCTCAAGCTCGGCAGCTTCTATGATAGCCCCGATGTAACCTACGACAAGAAACGTCCTGGGAAGGATCCGTGGGTCGTTTTCGCAACGATGACTTGGCTTATGTTTTAGGAAAGGAGGATTTGATGGTTCGTTCACTGTTCTTTCTTACCGCACTGATATTCATTGGTTGCACAGGAGGATATGTGTACCAAAACGCCCAGCCGCTGGAATTCTCAGACCTTCAATATCCCTTTCCTTCGAAAGAGATCTCCGTCAATGGGATACGCATCAGCTACATCGAACAAGGATCGGGAGACCACACGCTCTTGCTTGTGCACGGACTCGCGAGCAACGGTGGCTTTTGGCGTTACAACATTGGAGAGCTAGCAAAGCGGCATCGCGTTCTCGCAGTCGACCTTCCAGGATACGGGAAATCGAGCAAAGGTATATATCCATATACCATGAGTTTCTACGCTGATGTACTTAGTCAACTGCTGAAGCAGCTCGGTATTGAGCAGGTGACCTACGTCGGTCATTCAATGGGCGGGCAGATCGGCATCGTTTTTTCGTTGAACCATACATCACAAATGGAAAAGCTTATACTGGTATCGCCCGCAGGAATTGAATCGTTCTCGAGAGGCGATGGCGATTGGCTCAAGAGCGTGATGACCGTCGACTACGTCAAGAAGACCACCGAAGACCGCATGCGCGCCAATCTCGCGCTGAACTTCTACTCGTATGATGATAAGTTCGAATGGATGGTGGAAGAGCGAGCCCGAATGGCGAAGGCGAAAGACTTTGAAGACTTTTGCTACGCAGTTGTCCGGTCGGTTCACGGCATGCTGGACGAGCCGACGACGAAAAGATTAAAAGACGTATCCGTTCCGACGCTGATGATTTTCGGCGAGAAGGACGGGCTCATTCCCAATCCGATTCTCCACGGCGGTTCTGCAGCCGATATTGCCACCATAGGTGTTTCGATCATTCCCAACTCAACATTGACGATCGTCCCGAGTGCTGGCCACATGGTGATGATGGAAAGAGCGGATATGTTCAACAGAGTGGTATTAGATTGGCTGAGGTAGCTTTCCAACGACTGAGGTTCTTAAGGGAGGTGTGATGCAAACGTCACTCAGTGTTTGTATTCTCCATGCTTCGAGCGCTTGCCACACGTGAACCACATCCATGGAACTTAATACCTAAGCCCCGCTCTGGTGTGATCT
>JBBTCR010000056.1:0-1963 GCA_038043105.1 Bacteroidota bacterium | reverse complement strand
GAATTGGCAAACAATATGGTAGGAGGAGGCCCGGACATAGGAGGGCCTCCGTCCCCCCGTCAAACCGTACGGACGGATTTCCCGTATACGGCTTTCCTGTAAGGTTGCCCCGTTGCAGGGAGCAACAGAGATTCAGTGCGAAGACCAAGCAGGGAGACGAGACCCATCGAGGTAAGGACGGTATTCGGAATGCGTCGGTTTTGATGCTTCACGGCACGTTTCTTTTCCATGAAGCTGCGCAAACGCATCCGTACCCATCCGTCCAGACTCTCGAAGAGCTGTTTCACGTTCGCCCGCCGGTAGTAATTCCCGAAGCCTCGGAGGACGGGGTTCAGAAGCCTGATGACTTCCGTAACGTTCCGTCCCTGTTGACGTCGAGTCGCAAGGCGAACCTTGTCTTTGAACCGCGTGAGGGTCTTCACGCGCGGCCAGAGATATCTCTGGCCGATTGAGAACCCCACAAAGTCAAAGCTCCTTTCTCTGTGGTACACGATGCGAGTCTTCTCCACGTGGAGCGTAAGGCGGAGCTTCCCTCCCAGCATCTTCCGCACATCCGCCCATGCCTGCTCAGCTTCTTCCCTGCTCCCACACAATACCACAAAGTCGTCTGCATAGCGAACCATGTCATGTCCGCGCTTGGCCATCTCCCAGTCGAACGTATTCAGGTAGATGTTCGCCAACAGTGGACTGATGACTCCTCCCTGCGGTGTTCCTTCCTCCGTGGCGTGCCAGCCTATTCCTTCCTCCATCACGCCCGATTCCAGAAACATCCGGATAAGCCGGAGGACACCTCCATCGGAGACTTCCGTATTGACCGCATCCAAGAGCAGCTCATGGTTGACCGTGTCGAAGTACTTCCGTACATCGACTTCCAGAACCCACTCCTTACCATGCTGCATGGATGTAACAACATGCTCGATGGCCGTGTGTGTGCTCCGATTTGGCCTGAACCCATAGCTATGCTCATGAAAGGTCGGCTCGAAGATCGGTTCCAGGACGTTCAGTAGCGCTTGCTGAACCACCCGGTCCCTGATCACGGGTATCCCCAATGGCCGCCTCTCTCCGTTCCCCTTCGGTATATACACTCGTCGCAGAGGGAGTGGCTTGTAACGCTTCTCCTTCAGCAAACGATGTACTTCCCTGAGGTGCTTTTCCTTCTCTCGCTCAAAGTCCGCTATCGACTGTCGGTCCACTCCTCCTGCACCTTTGTTCGAGCGTACTTTGTTCCATGCCCGTTCAAGGTTCGCCGGAGCGTAGACCTTGTCGTACAGACTGTACCACTTGCGCTTCTTCACTGTGCTCTCTGACATCTTGCCAATCTGTGAGTCTCTTGGGCCGCGTCTCGCGTGTCCTTAAGCCTGTTGGTGCTTGGCTAATCTTCCGCGTGTATTCTCGCAACCACCTCTCACATCTGTTTCCTTACAGCAGAGCCCCTTTGCTTGCCTTGGCTTTCACGAAGGCTCCATCGCTCGTATGGGCTCCTCTGACTCCTCACAAAGGCATGAGCAACACACTTCGCTTTCGGCTTATAGTGCTACCTTTCTGTGGCTTCTGCTTCGGCTTGCGCGCCTCCACTCCCTGACGACAGACCTTTATGAGGTCTCCCGTGGTCATATCACACACTTCCCATTCATGCCGACCATAATCACCACCCACATCTCCAATTCCCTTTTGCACGCCTGCGTGCCACATCGGCACTACGGCGTATAGGCACGCTACCCCTCAGGGCACTTGGACCGAATGTTCCGTAGCTGACTTCCCCGTTTTTGTGGCGGGTCGTCGATGTGGAAGGCCACCTCTGGTTCGCCTTTCGCTTCGGCCTGAACTTTTGCCTTGCGCCCTTCAGATTCCGCCTCGCGACGGACACCCTGCGCTTGACTACATACCCCGGCTTGCGTTCGAGTATGAGAGGACTTTAACCTCCATGTTTGTGATACTGCACGGCACACACAAAAAAGGGAGG
>JBBTCR010000055.1:1962-5071 GCA_038043105.1 Bacteroidota bacterium | reverse complement strand
AAGCGCGAGCGTGACGGCATCGTCCCACGGCTTGAAATTGGGCGGGACATAGACGGCAATCTTCGGCGCTTTTTCCAACCGAACCACGTCCATATTGTTGTTATCACGCTGGACCTCGGCAAAGATTGATGATGCTTCGCCAGCCCCCAACGCCTCAAAGAGCACGCCGCGCACCCTGCACTCGCGCGCGACAACATCGCTATAGTCCGTCATGAACGAGCCGCCACGATAGTTCAGGAGCCAATCCACCTCACCATTGTGTTGAAGAACCCAGAACGCAACGCCGTACGATTTCAGATGATCGGTCTGCTTCAAGTCCATCGGGATGAGGAGCTTCGATTGGGCAAGCACAGCCACTGAAAGTGCGATGACCAGGAGCACCATAAAAACCGCAAACCGTTTTGGAAATCTCATTCTTCCGCCACCCTAATGTTTTCGAATTCAGAGAGTGTCGCCCCGCAGCAGGCGTATTCGTTTTCGGGCCTCTTCAAGATACAATGACGTTGGATAGTTGATCAGGACCGCCTCGTATGCCTCTATGGCTTTCTGCTTGTCTTTCAACCTGTTTTCGTAGATCTCGCCGGTACGCATCTGAGCGCGATCACGAAGAATGCTCGTGGGCATATCGCGCGTGATACGCCGAAGAACCTCGAGAGCTTCGTCTGTACGATTTAAAAAGAGGTGAAGCTCACCGATCTTCATCATCCCGTCATCCACCAGAAGCGCTGTTGAATACTGGCGAGTGAGCTCCTGGAAACGGAGGAGCGCTACAGAATACTTCCTCTGCCGCATCAACAAATCTGCCTTTGCAAACGCGGCAAGTCCGGCCTGCGCCGTGGATTTATTCTCCTGGACAAAATAGAGGAGCTGGAGCGCATCGTTCGCGAGATCGGTGTTGGCGTTTGCAGATATCATCTGCAGCTTTGCCAGCGCTGAATCAAAACTTGCTTCGAAGTAGTCAAGCTCAGCGAGATGGAAGAGGGCGCGATGCCGGTAGAGTTCTGGTGACATAGCCAGGAGTTTTAGATATTCCATCCGTGACTGAGCAAGGTTATTCTGTGCAATCCGAACTTCGGCAATGCTGGCCGTCGCCTCGTGTACTAGAGTAGAACTGAAAGGAAGAGCTCGAACTCGGTCAAAGACTGCCACCGCTCCATCGAGATCAAAAAAACGGCGGTATCGGATCACACCCATGCGGTACAATGCCTGCATTGTAATCTCCGAGTTCGGATAATCCGCAATCAAGGCCTCATACAGCTCAATGGCGCCCTGAAAGCTTGGATGCACTTCCGAAACTGGCCTCTCTGGAACCCTCGCAGGTGATGGTACGCCCACGGTTGCACCGGACCGGAACAGAGTGTCGCGCTCTCCACTGAGCTCTTCAATCGCTCGAGCATATCCAAATCGCGCGTGTGGAAGGAGCGGTTGTGATGGATGTTGCTCCACCACCTCGCGGAATGCCTTGGCCGCGACGATGCACGCCTTCTCCTGCATCGCCCGTTGGGCAAACTGAAACAACTCCGATCCGTTGGCCTTGCTCAGCTTGTCAATCGTCAGGTACTCTCGAAACGCTGATTCGTAGTCCTTTCCTTCCATCAACAGCCATGCAAGGAGCAAGTGCACCGGGATATCGTTGGGCGACTGTTGGACCTCCGCACGCACCACCTTCTGCACCGCGCGCAACGCTTCCTCCCTGCCCGTGATGGAACCTAAGCGCCCTTCGATGTACGTAAGCTGCTGCGGGCGCTGGCGGAGGATCTTCACATATTCAGTCGTGGTGAGTTCATACTGCTGCATGAAGCTGTAGAGTGAGGCTAGCTCATCCATGAACAACTCTTGATTCCCTATCACCCGTCGAGCACTCAGGTAGATCTCGATGACCCGCTCATATTGACGGTGCTCGAGCATCTGTGAGGCGATAAGGCGATACAAGTTAGGATTGCGCGCGTCTTTGCTCAGTACGATTTGCCACAAGGAGTCTGCCTTGCGAGGTTCGCCTGACTGATAGAACAGGCCTCCGAGAACAGAAAGCAAGTTTTCATCCCGAGGCTGCAGCACGAGTCGTTGCTGCACAAGATAGATTGCTTTCTCGTACTGCTTCAGCTGCGTGTAACACCGGCGGAGGCCATCGAAGAAGACGTAGTTCTGGGGCTCGGCTTCGCGCAGCGACTCATAGATCGAAACGGCGCGCTCCCACTCGCCAACTTGTTCAAAGCTCTGCGCTAGCCGCAATTTCGTGGCGAGATCAACCTGTTGCGCGACCGCTTGGGTCACCAGAAGGATCGCAAGAAGCGCGAGTTTCTTCACCAGGCAATCGCTTTGAATTCGTTTCCCCACCATCATAGTACCAACACGCTTGATAGTACGCGCTGATGCAATATATCAAAAAATGCCAAGCTTAATCAATCGTCCTCTTCATTTGAGTCAACACACGTTGAGTGCTGCAGCGTTCCGCTTACCTTGACTTGCCCTCCTTAATTCCTTACCTTTTTCTAACGACGAATGAGTGTTTCAACCAGAAATATCGCCATCCTTGGATCAACCGGCTCGATCGGCCAGAACAGCCTTGAGGTCATCAAGAATTTCCCCGATCACTTCAGCGCTACATACCTTACAACAAATACCAACATTGAGCTGCTCCGAAAGCAGATTGCCGAGGTCAAACCGAAGGGCGTTGTGGTTCTTGACAAACGTGCTGCATCAGCATTGAAGGAAACGGTTGGTGTCAACGTCGAGGTTCTCTCCGGCGAAGAGGGCCTGGAGCAAATTGTTGCCCGGGAGGATGTCGACGTTGTCATCAGCGCACTTGTTGGCTTTGCCGGATTGAAGCCTACCGTTGCAGCGATCAAGCATCGCAAAACCATCGCTCTTGCAAACAAGGAAACGCTTGTCGTCGCCGGCGAGCTGATGACGTCGCTCGTGAGAGAATATGGTGTGCAACTCATTCCGGTCGACAGTGAACACAGCGCCATCCTGCAGTGCCTGCTTGGCGAGGACCAGTCGAAGATCGCAAAACTCATTCTGACCGCCTCGGGAGGTCCGTTCCTCAACACACCGAAGGAGTCGTTCTCATCCATAACGGTTGAAGAGGCGCTGAATCACCCAAACT
>JBBTCR010000055.1:0-1952 GCA_038043105.1 Bacteroidota bacterium | reverse complement strand
AACTGGAAGATGGGGAACAAGATCACCGTCGATTCCGCCACTTTGATGAACAAGGGTCTTGAGGTTATTGAAGCCCATTGGCTGTTTGGGCTCCCGGGTGAGCGCATCGAGGTCGTGATCCACCCGCAATCGATTATCCACTCGATGGTCGAATTCGTTGATGGCTCGGTGAAGGCTCAGCTCGGCTTGCCCGATATGAAGCTCCCCATTCAATTCGCGCTGACGTACCCGGAGCGTTCCCCGATGAACGGGGCGCGGGTCGATTTCCCCGGGCTTCAGTCGATGACGTTCTTTGAACCCGATCGGGAGAAGTTCCGCTGCCTCCAGCTTGCGTTCGACGCCCTTTCCTTGGGTGGTACGGCGCCCGCCGTTCTCAATGCTGCAAACGAAGTTGCGGTCAGCGCGTTTCTGAATAGAAGAATCTCGTTCGAGAAGATACCGTTGATGATTGAACGGGCGCTCTCGAAGCACTCGGTTCGACCTTCGCCCGAGTTACATGACATTGTGGAAGTTGACCAACAAACGCGCAATTTTGTGGGAACTCTTTTCTGAAAGTTTTCGTACCTATCGGGGCGGGGCCGAAACAAGGATAACAATTTCTCCCCACGTAAGACTATGAAGAACTAGTAGGTCAATGGAATTCCTTCCGACAATTTTCTACTTCCTGGTAACCATCGGCATTCTCGTGCTGGTGCACGAACTGGGGCACTTCCTGGCTGCCAAGCTGTTCGGCATGCGGGTTGACCGGTTCAGCATAGGGTTCCCGCCGCGAGCATTCGGGAAAAAGATTGGCGATACCGACTATTGCGTATCGTGGATTCCCATTGGTGGTTACGTCAAGATTGCCGGCATGGTTGATGAGAGTTTTGATACTGGGTTCCTTGGGGAGGATCCAAAACCCTGGGAATTTCGCGCCAAACCGATCTGGCAGCGCATGATTGTCATTTGCGCCGGCGTCACGATGAACGCGCTCCTTGCTGTCCTCATCTTCTGGGGCCTCATCTTCTACCAGGGAAAGACCGTTAGGCCCGTAACGGAGATTGGGTATGTTGCCCCTGAGAGCCCGGCAGCCAGAGTGGGTCTGAAGGTGGGCGATGTTATTCAGAGCATCAACGCAAAGTCGGTCGCGTACTGGGAAGACGTTGATAATTTTGTTTACACCGACGCGCTCTCCGGTGAGTTGACAATCGATGTGAAGCGCAGCGGCCAGTTGCTCACCGTAACGGTTCCCCAATCATTAATGGCAACGATCCTTGAGGATCGGTTTGGTTTGTATCCACGGGGAGTTGCTGCGCTTGTCACCAATCTCGAGACCGGAAAACCTGCCGATCAGATTGGACTTAAAGCCGGGGATATCATCCTCAAAATCAACGGCGAACCGATTTCATTTCACCAGCTTCAAGAAACTGTGAAGCGCTATGCGGGAAAAGAGATCTCGATGGCGTGGAGCAGAGATGGGGAAACGAAAGAAGCGCGCGTGAAGCCCACTGAGGATGGAAAGATTGGGGTTGCATTCATTCCGGTCTACACTGGACCGGTCGAGAAGATTCGGTACTCTCTCTTCGCTGCTTTACCTGAGGGGATCAAAGATGCGTGGGTGATGAGCTGGCTGAATGTCAAGGCCATCTATCAAATCCTGGTTGGCAACGTCTCGCTGTCTAAATCCGTCGCCGGGCCAATTACGATTGCCAAGATAGCAACTCGTTCTGCTGAAGTCGGGGTCATCAGCTTTCTCGGCTTTATGGCCTTGCTCAGTATGAACCTCGCCATACTCAACCTCTTGCCATTCCCGGCGTTAGATGGCGGCCATGCAATGTTTTTAGTCTATGAAGCTGTCTTCCGCCGTGAAATTCCGAACAAAGTCAAGATCGCGCTGCAACAAGTAGGCTTTGTGCTGCTGCTTGTTTTTATGGCCTTCGTTCTGTATAATGACATCATCAAGTTTTGATCCA
>JBBTCR010000054.1:0-1012 GCA_038043105.1 Bacteroidota bacterium | reverse complement strand
GGCGATTCGCTCTTCTTCAAGGCGATCAAGCAGTATGCGACTGATCCCCGCTTCAAATTCAACACCGCTTCGACCGCCGATTTTCAGTCCGTTTGCGAAAGCGTATACGGCCAAAGCCTGGAGTATTTTTTCAAACAGTGGATTTATGGTGAGAAATATCCGCAGTATCGGTACGAGTGGGGAAAAATCCAGACTGGATCAGAGTACAGGATTAGAATAACGCTCAGACAGACGACGGGGACGAGCAATCCGGCCTACTTCACGATGCCTGTCGATTTTCGACTGACCGGAACGGGGCTCGACACGACTGTAACACTGATGAATTACGCCCAGAACCAGACATTCGTGTTCAGTGTGCCGAAAGAGCCAGACTCTGTTCAGCTTGATCCCAGAGGTTGGATCCTCAAGCAAGCGACAGGTGTTGTCGTTAATCTAGACGATGTCTCGGCTGCGCCAAGAGACTTCGCACTACTTCAGAATTATCCCAACCCCTTCAACCCTGCAACAACCATCCCCTTTGAGCTCCCCGTTGCTTCAACTGTGAGGCTCGATGTATTCAACTTATTAGGCGAGCTCGTACAAACCCTTGCTTCAGACAAACTCTATGAAGCAGGACGACATGCACTGCAATTTTCTGCGCTCAGCCAAGATGGAACATCACTGCCGTCGGGAGTCTACTACTATCGCCTTTCCGTCTCCGGAGCGCCACTTCAAGTTCGCAAAATGATCTACCTGAGATGATCGGTGGTGCATTCGTCTCGCAGATGCTTCCGCGAAGGCGCGTTTCTTGCCATGAAGTTCTGTTGAACGCTCATCTTCGTATTGATTAAGAAATCGGTTCGTGGTATATTATGGGCCGACAATAAGGAGCATCTTACCTCACTGACTCGAGTGAACATCAGAATTGCCTAAGCGTACCGACATCAAGTCCATCCTCATCATTGGCTCTGGTCCCATCGTCATCGGACAAGCCTGTGAATTCGATTACTCCGGTACGCAAGCCTGCAAGGTG
>JBBTCR010000053.1:0-4812 GCA_038043105.1 Bacteroidota bacterium | reverse complement strand
AGAAGTGAAAGGACGCCCAAGGCCACAAGCACATCATGGAACAGTGCAACAACAGCTCCGACGCCGTAGATGAATCTGAATCGAACCGCGATGTAGGCAAGAATAACCAGGAACGAAGCAGCGACAGCATAGAGTGCATCCTTTCGGAGTTCTTCTCCGATCTTCGGTCCGATCTTGTCTTCCTTGAGCACTTCAAACTTTCTGTCGGGGAATGCTTGTTCGATGGCCTGTTTGATCTTGTCGCCGACGACCATCCCCTCTCCTTGCTCCGCTGTGCGAATGAGGAGATCGCCCTCGGCTCCGAAGAACTTAATTTCACTCTGACCGAGGCCGACGGCTCCCAGTGCTGCACGAACCTGAGAGACCTCGGGCTTTGCGGTAAATGACAGGACAAGCTCGGTCCCTCCGCGGAAATCAATTCCGAGATCAATGCCCTTGATGGCGAGTGAAATGAGCCCCGCGACGATCACTGCCGTCGAGCTCAGATACATGATCTTTCGGAGTTTTAGAAAGTCAATGTTGGTCTTCTTGAAAAATCGCATGAAGCAGTCATCTCCTTGAAAAGATCTCTAGCAACTCCCCAACGATGGGCGTGGGGGAGAATCATCCAAAATTCGGCGGCATGTTGCGGTCGGTCATCGTGTTGAAGATGACACGAGTGATCAAGATCGCACTGAACATACTTGCCACGATGCCGATCATCAGCGTTAAAGCGAATCCCTGAACAGGACCTGTCCCGAATTGATAGAGAACAATGGCGGTGAGGAACGTCGTGATGTTTGAGTCAAAAATTGCGCTAAAGGCTTTGGAGTATCCTGCATCAATGGCTGCACGCATGGTCTTACCGCCCTGGAGTTCTTCACGGATACGCTCATTGATCAGAACATTCGCGTCCACAGCTAGGCCGATCGTGAGGATGACACCTGCGATTCCCGGAAGTGTTAGTGTTCCTTGGAATCCGGCGAGAACACCGAGAATGAAGAGGATATTGAAAAAGAGGGCAAAGTCAGCCACAATTCCTGCCGAGCGATAGTAGAGAATCATGAACAGGACTGTCAGCACAAACGCATAGAGCGTTGCCGAAACACCCGATTGAACGGAGTCTTCACCCAACGACGGCCCAACGGTCCGCTGCTCGACGATTGCAACAGGAGCAGGAAGCGCACCAGCCCTCAGGACGATCTCGAGCAGTCGAGCTTCGTTGGGGGAATCCAAGCCCGTAATTTGTGACCTGCCTCCGACAATCTTGTTGATCACGACGGGTGCCGAGAAGATGGCGTTGTCCAAGGCGATCGCAATCCGTTTTCCGACATTTGCACCTGTGATCCGTGCCCACTCGCGCGAACCCTCGCTATTCATTTCCATATTCACAATCGGCCGGTTGTCTTCCTGGCTGACGCTGGCTCGAGCATCGACGATGACACCGCCGGTCAATTCAGCTCTCCGCTTTACGGCGTACAATCGGTAGTACTGCTTGCCATCTGCCAAAGGCTCAGCTTTGGCGGACCAGAGGAACTCGAAGTCAATCGGATAGAGACGCTGCAATTCCGGACGGGCAAGAAGGCGGATGACGCGATCGCGATTCTTTTCCTCCACAAAACCTTCCCCTGTATTCTGTTGGTCTGGAAGCACATACGAGAAAAATGGGTGTTCCCGGGTAAATCTCGCCTCTCGTGAAGTATCGGTTTCCGCGGGCTTGGTGCCGGACAGGAGCTCCTCAAGAGCATCCTTTGGTTTTTGCTCCTTTTTTAAGGTTTTCGCTGCTGCAGATGTGTCCTCCTCGACCTTGCCGGAAAGGTAATCGTCGACTGATTTCATCACCTTGTAGGAAATGTCAGCGTCGCGAAGCAATTTGAATTCGAGCTTCGCGGTTCCCTGGAGCAAGCTCCGGACTTCCCGCTCATCCTTGACGCCGGGCAATTCCACGATGATCCGTCGGCCGCCTTGTTTCTGGATGGTAGGCTCCGACACACGGTATTGGTCGACGCGGTTGCGAACAACCTCAATCGCCCGGTCAATTGCCTTTTCTGTTTCATTCGTCAACTCGCCCACGATGGTAGCATCGGATTCCCGAATGCTGCCATAGTACCGGCTCAACCGGATGCCGCGATCCTGGAATTTCTTTCCGAGCACCGGGATCACGGACTCATCAGTCGTTGTTGCCCCTGAACGCAGCTCGCTGATAATTGTCCGGAAATTGTCGTCCTTGTTCTTCGCTACATCTTCCAGCATCTGAATGACGTCGACCTCAAGTACGACTCGCATTCCTCCCTGGAGATCCAAGCCAAGCTTCAAGCGTTTGAGTTTCGCATTGAGTATGTCGTCTTCATGCTGTTCGAGATACGCGATGCTATCTTGCCCGGCGAGCGCGGAGAGTTTCTTGCGGTATTGATAATCCTGGTACGTCGGATAGAGAAAGACCAACGAAAGGAGAACCGCCGCGATAATCAGGATGACTTTTGAAAGTTGTTTTCTCACGAGTGAATCTCCAAGCTGAATCAACGATCGTTTCCTCAGGGCATCGAGCGGGAGAAGTCTGGGCGCACATCGGATGCGAACGTGAGGGGTAAGAAGGGCAAAAGCGAATCAAAATATAAACCAATGTGCGCGCAAAGTCAATAAGAAAATCGTTGCATTTCAGCGGTTTCGCGGGTATATTAAAAATCCGTGCCTCAAACTTTCGCTTTGTTCAAGGAGATGTGAGCGTTATGCCGTTAATGACTCAGATCCGTAACAACCTCGCTAAGGCGTTCGCAGTCTTCGCTGCCTTCTTCATCGTCTACATCGTTCTCGACTGGGGAATGGACATCACGGCGCGCAGATTCAAGGAGGTTGGTGACTACATTGGGATGGTCAACGGCACAAAAATCAATTACCGCGAATTCTCTGAGATGCTTCGCCAACAGGCAGAGGCGTATCGAAAACAAACGGGAGCGGAGCCCGACGAGGAAACTGATCGTCAGATTCGAAATCAGGTGTGGAATGGCCTCGTTCAACAGATCCTCATTGAGCATGAGCTTGACCGGCTTGGAATCAGGGTCACGGATGACGAGATCAGGGACATTCTGCTGGGACCCAATCCGCCGGAGATGATTGCCAATCAGTTCAAAGACTCACTTGGGGTCTTCAACAGAGCTGCGTACGATCGCGCCGTAGCGGATCCGCAGAACCGGCAGGCGTGGATTCAAGTTGAAAACGATCTGCACCGTCAGAGAAGGCTGGAAAAACTGCAAAGCATCCTCTTCGCCTCGGCAAGAGCCACGGAGGGAGAAATCAAGCAACGGTTCGTCGACAAGTCGATCTCTATGCAAGCAGACTATGTGCTGTTTGATCCCAATAGGTTCATTCCTGACTCTCTTGTTCAGGTGACTGATGCTGACATTCAGAAGCAGTACAATTCGAATCAAGAGGAGTTCAAAATCAATGCCGCCCGCAGACTGAAGTACGTCTCTTTCAGCTTGGCGGCATCGAAGGACGATTCTGCCGCCGTGCTTGCCGAGATGAACCGGTTCCTGGACCAGGTGAAGGCGGGCATGGATTTCAAGGAGCTAGCCAAGACCTATTCTGAGCTACCGGTGAATGACACGACGTTTGTGAAGCACGGTGATCTGAGCCGCGAACGAGAAAATGCCATTTTTTCCGCCAAAAAGGGTCAAATCGTTGGCCCCGTCGGCGATTTCAGCGGATACCATTTGATCAAGATCCTTGATGAGAGAAAAGCCTCCACCGAATACGTTCGCGCAAGCCATATCTTGCTGAGCTCGCTTCTTGGACCGGACAGCGTTGCGAAGATCCAGAAAGCCAAAGATCTTTTGAAGCGGGTTCGGAGCGGCGAGGATATTGAGAAGCTTGCACGCGAGAACAGCGAAGACTACGGCACAAAAGAGGCCGGCGGCGATCTCGGGTGGAACGGCCGCGGTGCCTGGGTGAAGCCGTTTGAGCAAGCCGCCTTCGGCGCGAAGGTGGGGGATGTGGTTGGACCCGTACGAACGCAACTTGGATGGCATATTATCAAAGTGACGGGAAGAGACAGCCGTGAGTTGAAGCTCGTGACGCTCACCATGAAGGTGAAGGCAAGCACACAGAGCATTGAGGCAGCATATCAACGCACGCAGGATTTTGCCTACCTGGCCAAGGACGAAGGTTTTGAAAAGTCAGCCCAGTCTAGTTCGTATCAAGTGCGAGAGACTCCGGAGTTCACCAAGGGAAGTTTCATTCCGGGCGTCGGTATCAATGATGCCGTGATGAATTTCGCATTCGGCAGCAAGATTGATGCAATCAGCGAGCCGATTTCGGTGACAGGCGGAGTTGCGGTCTTCAGAGTGTCGGCCATCCGTGAGGAAGGCGTTCGTCCACTGGAGGAGGTCAAGACGATTGTTCGCTCTCAGGTGCTGCGACAAAAGAAAATGCAACAGCTGAGAGAGCAAGTCGACGCGTTCTACAAGACGCTTTCGCCGACCACCGATCTGGTCACGGCGGCGCAATCAGTCCCTAATGCCGCCGCGCAGAAGACCGGCGCATTCAAGGCAACCGACGCGCCGCAAGGTGTTGGTCGGGACTACGTGTTCATCGGCACAGCGTCGAGCCTTAAGCCGGGTGAGCTCTCGAAACCGTTCGAGGGAACGCGCGGCTATTACATCATCAAACTGACGTCCAAAGCGGCGCTCGATTCGACGCAGTACACCGGCGAGCGGAATTCACTCCAAGACCAAATACTGCAGGAGAAACGGAACCGGCTGTTCAGTGACTGGCTTACGGCGCTGCGCGACAAAGCTGATATTGAGGATCTCAGGGACAAGTTTTACCGCTAGT
>JBBTCR010000052.1:0-2823 GCA_038043105.1 Bacteroidota bacterium | reverse complement strand
CAATTGGCGCTATGCTTGGCCTTGGTGGCGGCGTGTTCCTTGTTCCGTTTCTCGCTCTTGTGTTCGATCTCCCGATGCATCAAGCCATCGCCACCAGCATCCTTGCGGTCATTGCAACCTCAAGCGCAGGCGCCGCGATGAATGTCGAGCGCCAGATTGTCAACCTGAAATTGGGCATGGTGCTGGAAATCGCTACGGTCATTGGCGCAATCTTTGGTGGCGTGTCGGCTAATTTGCTCAGCGGAGAGATTCTCACCAAGATATTTGCCACGCTGTTATTGTTCGTGTCATTCATGATGATCTGGAAAACACGGCACCGCAGCCCCAACGAAACAACCTTTCAGAACGGCACATTGCCCGGTAGCTATAAGGACGAAGCATCCGGCACGGTTGTCTCCTATACCGTCAAACGTGTTCCCTTCGTGATGCTTGTATCATTGGTCGCTGGGAATATCTCGGGCCTATTAGGCATCGGCGGCGGCATTTTCAAAGTGCCTGCTATGCATGTGATTTCAGGCGTTCCCATGAAGGCCGCAACAGCAACAAGCAACTTTATGATCGGCGTAACGGCGGCTGCAAGCGTGTTCATCTACTTTGCCCACGGACACCTGAACCCCCTTATCGCGGCGCCGGCTGCCCTTGGTGTTTTGAGCGGATCGTTTCTCGGCGTGAGCATCAACCGGAAAATTAAAGGTGATGCACTCACGTGGGTCTTTGCGGCTGTGCTGCTTTTGATTTCTCTGAGGATGTTTTGGCGATAGGACAAGCAGGAAACGATGGGAGATCTGAAACAACATATCGTTGAAAGGTGGATTAGCTGGACGTTGCGTATTGGGGTCTGGAGCAGTGCAGCGTTGATGATCGCCGGGCTCATCGTTGTGTGGATCTCTGGTTCGACTCCACCGCTACCGAGCGAGAACCCTTCTCCCGGAGAGCTCTTCGCCAAGCTGTTTTCCTCTTCTATCGACGGGATCACATTAATGTTTTCCGGTTTGGTCCTGCTCATGCTTACACCGTTTCTGCGCGTACTAACGGCCACTCTGGGATTCATAGCGGAGAAAGATCCCAAGTACGTTGTTGTTTCTCTCACCGTACTTGGAATGCTTCTGGGGGAGTTCTACTTTTCGCTACGGTAGGTAAGGCGAGTAAGTATTGAAGTAGTAAGTAATTAAAGATAACAGCGGGTAGCTCTGGACTTCAGGCCAGGCATGACGGTTTCCCGGCAACATTGACCTCTTGACCAACCCACTTAAATGAAATTCACCCAAAAACTTCAGAAGATCCAACGCAGGAATGGCTCCCTTCTCTGCGTTGGTCTCGATGTCGATCCTGCGCGGCTCCCATCCCACCTCCGATCAGCAAGCAATGCGGCTCTTCAGTTCAACCGCCGCATCATTGAAGCCACGAGTGACCTGGTTTGCGCCTATAAGTTGAACCTCGCGTTCTACGAAGCGCTTGGAGACCAGGGATGGCATGCGATGCGACAGACCCTTTCACACATCCCGAAGGGCGTAATCACGATCGGCAATGGAAAGCGCAGCGACATTGGGAACACCTCTGATCGATACGCAACGGCACTGTATGACGATCTCGGCTTCGATGCTGTCACCGTCAATCCTTACATGGGATATGATTCCGTCGAACCGTTCATCCGGAGTGAAAGCCGATGTGCGTTCGTCCTCATTTTAACGTCAAACGAGGGATCACGCGACTTTCAACGTCTCACCATCGGCGGCAGACCGTTCTACGAAAAGGTTGTCCACGCCGCGGTGAAATGGAACACAAAGAAGAACATCGGTCTCGTTGTCGGCGCGACTCATCCTGAGGAGCTCCAATCGATTCGAAGGTTGGCACTCGAGATGCCAATTCTGATCCCGGGCATCGGCAAGCAGGGAGGAGACATTGAATCTGCAGTTCGCTACGGATGCAGCAAGAGGGGCGAGCTCGCCATCATCAACGCGAGCCGAAGCATCATCTACGCCTCAAACGGAAAGGACTTCGCGTCTGCCGCGAGAAAGGAAGCAACAAAGCTCCACAATCAGATACTCGCGTATCAAGAGCATTACTTCGGCTAGCAAATAGATGTACCGGTAAGTTGTCGGTACAAATCCATCCTCCACATTTTTCACTACAAATCGCTGCCGACGTATGAGCTATCGCAAGCTCAATATTCATGAGCGTTTTCTTCGCCACATCTGGAGCAATCAATATCTCCGTCACTTTGCGCTAAGAACGACTGACAGTCGGCCCGTGCGCGTTTTTGATGCCGGAACACTCAACACCGACGGCGGACCCGATTTCCGCAACGCCACCATCAAGATTGGTTCCGTCACATACTGCGGCGACATCGAAATTCATCGAACCGCGATCGAGTGGCTCCAACACCAGCATCAGGAAGATCCTCGCTACAATAAGGTCATTCTCCACGTTGTCCTAGAAGGGACGACGGGAGAGTTACCTACCACCGTCTTCAGTGGGCGTACCGTCCCCGTTCTTGTGCTCGAGCCTTTCCTCTCAGAGTCAATCCGCACCCTGTGGCAGAAAACAATCCTCGATGAGCGTGCCCGCTCCGCGCAAACAATCAAATGCTTCCGCCGGAACGGCGACGTGAGCGCGGACCTCTTGAAAGCCTGGATACGTAAGCTCGCTCTGGAGCGTCTTGAACTCAAGCTTCGCCGATTTGACGAGCGCGTGAGAGAGCTTGCCCACACACATGTTCTGACCCTGCGTGAGCACGCACGTCCCTACGGCTCGGTGCGCGTCCAGGGCAATCCTGACGACATCCCCCCACCCTACAGGGAGCTCACACAGAAGGATCTCTCC
>JBBTCR010000051.1:0-3746 GCA_038043105.1 Bacteroidota bacterium | reverse complement strand
CCGACGTCGATCACCACCACCCCCTCCTTCAACATCGCTCCGGTGATGACTTCCGCTTTGCCGATGGCTGCGATGAGGATATCCGCAGTCCTGGTGTAGATGGAGAGATCCTTCGCTCCGGTGTGCGCTACCGTGACAACCGCATTCGCACCCCCCTGCTTCTGAAGCAGGATATTCGCAATCGGTTTGCCGACGATGTTGCTCCGGCCGACGACGACGACGTGCTTTCCTGCAGGATCATGACCGCTCCGGACAAGAAGTTCCTGGATTCCCGCGGGTGTGCACGGTCGAAAGCATTCTTCGCCAATCACCAGCTTCCCAACATTGACAGGATGAAAACCATCAACATCCTTTTTCGGATTGATCTGCTCGATCACCTTGTGTTCACTGATGTGTTTGGGGAGCGGGAGTTGAACAAGTAGCCCGTGGATGCGTGGGTCTTGATTGAACTCTCTAACTTTCTGCAGCAACACTTCCTCGGACGTCTCGGCGGTCATCCTCTCCGTCACAGAGTAAAATCCCACCTCTTCGCAGGCTTTTCCTTTCATCCTAACATAGGACTCCGACGCAGGATTTTCTCCAACAAGAATAAACGCGAGTCCCGGAGTGATCCCGCTCGATGCCTTGAGTCGCGCTGCCTCTTCTTTTACCTCGCGCCTGATGTCTTCGGCGATTTTCTTACCATCAATGATCTGTGCGGGCATGGGGGAGAATTGACATGAGAAAGGGAAATCGTCGCTTGAGAAGTGTGTGAAACCTGTGATGAGATTAAATCTACCACAATTCGAATCTGCACCCGGGCGAGCTGCTAAGAGAACGCGGGGAAAATCACCTGTTCGATCTTGGTGGCTTTTCCCGTCTCAACCTCTACCTGAAAATACACTGCGCAGAAGCGAACGTCGTGCTGGGCAAGCTCAAACTTATACGGGATTTGATGTTGGAAGCGCTTGATGGCGATCTCTTTCTTCATCCCGATGACAGAATCGTACGGTCCTGTCATCCCGACATCGGTGATGTACGCAGTCCCCTTGGGGAGAATTCTTGCATCTGCTGTCGGAATGTGCGTATGCGTGCCCACAATAGCGCTGACCCGCCCCTCGAGATGCCATGCCAGCGCCATCTTCTCGGCCGTCGCTTCAGCGTGCATGTCAATCACGATGATTTTCGTTTCATTGGCAATCTTGCTGACTGCCCAGTCAGCGGCCTTAAAAGGATCATCGATCGGCTGCATATAGGTCCGACCTTGAAGATTGATGACGCCCACCCGACCCTTGTCCTTCAGGTCATACACCACATAACCGTAGCCGGGATTCTCTTTCGGATAGTTCAGCGGGCGCAAGACGTTTCGCTCGTTCGCAAGGAGCGACTTGACCTGCCAGCGGTCCCAAACGTGATTACCCGTTGTGATGACGTGAATCCCCATATCGAAGAGCTCTTTCGCCTCGTGCTCCATAATGCTCTTCCCCTCATTCACGTTCTCTCCATTCGCTATGCAGAAATCAATCTCATACTTCTTTGCATACTGCTTCAGCAAGTTCGCCGTCAACGTGACACCCGGTTTTCCGTTGATATCACCGATAAAGAAGATGTTGAGTCGTTTCGACAACAAGGTATCCTTTGCTTTGGACCAGGCATTCTTCCACCGCGATCCGAATGCCGCGTGAGACGAAAAACTGGTGCATCAATATAGAGGAAAAAGGAGTCAAAGAAAAGTCGAAAAAACCATGGCCAAAAAATAGAAACGGGCGCTTGCCACCGGCAAACGCCCGCGAAAAAAGCTGGTTGAACTCTTCTTTACAGTCGCGCCCTCATTATTGTTCGAACGACCAGACCATCAATTGCAATCAGGATGATGAGCGAGAGAAACGTAAGGAGGATCAGTCTCTCTGAACCCGTCGAAGAAGTTGAGACTCTCGTGCTTTGCATTTTTGCAGATTGAGTCTTGAGGTACTGCTGTGCCTGTCCGTAGAGGTCGGAGTATGTCTTCAACACGTCGGTGATAACCGCTGGTTGCTCCGGCGATTTCCAGGCCGTTGGTGTGGAGAGGGCATAGCCGAGAATACCCAGCACAACTGCCATCGCGAGGACATTGCCGAGATTGTTAATGACTTTCTGAAGCCACGGATGCTGTTTGCCCGGCACAACGCGCTCCATGACCCGCTCCTTAAGTTGTGTTGATGCTGTCTCAAGCGGCGTCTGTCGCGCGATCCGTCCCAGAGCTCGCTGGAATTCCAGCTCCTTCCTGCAACGGGCGCACACCTCGAGGTGATCAACCACGCGCGTGCGTTCTCCGTTCAGGATGGTCCCGTCCACATACTGCAGAATCTCTTTGGTGGTAAGATGGTTCATTGAAAGGCTCCTCAACTGGTGACTCCTTCTTGATACTATACGGCGATCTCTTTCCTAATCCCAAGACGCTTTGCAACTGCGCTCCGGAGCATGGTTCTTGCACGAAACAGGCGGACCTTCACCGTTCCGGGCGGCAGGCCCGTGACTTCCACGATCTGTTCATAACTCATATCCTGCACGAAGAACAGCGTGAAGACTGCGGCGTACATCTCTGGCAATTTCTTAACCTCTTCCATCACACTCAACTGGAATTCTTTCGATTCATACTCAACGTCCGGTGGAGCACCCTCGCTCGGTACATCAAGGTTCTGTTCATCTTCTTCGTCGAGAGAGATGTGAACGCCTCCCCATTTCTTGCCCAGCGCTGTAGCGCAGACATTGTATACAATCCGATAGAACCAGGTGGAAAAGCTTGCCTTCCATTCAAACCGCGGCAGCGCGTAAAATGCTCGAACAAAGGCATCCTGCAGGGCTTCTTCCGCATCTTCCCTGTTCTTGAGCATCCGCAGCGCGAGAGTCATCGCCTTGTCTTTGTGACGATCAACAAGCTCTCCGAAGGCGCGTTTCTCCCCGGCCAGAATGCGCCGAATGATTTCCTGATCAGGTTTGGGCATTATTCTCGTGAGCAAGGCCTTGCATTTCTTTAGACCCCGCAGAAAGCGCAAAGGTTACAGAGTCCGGCGGACGCCACTTGAAACCTTTGCCACAAAACTCAGGTCAAAGATACCAAAGGGCTGAGACAACGTCAATTCACCAGGTTAAAGAAAGGAGCTAGAGAAATGGAACCATTCCTTATTCTCTTGGTCGTGTTTGGTTCGACCGGTCTGGTCGTTTGGAGGTGGGTCGAAACCAGGCATAAGGAGCGTCTTGCGATGATCGAAAAAGGGGTCAGCCCCGCTGATTTCAAAGGAACATCAGCCCAGGCGCTGTTCAAGACAAGCCCGCTTTCGAGCTTGAAATGGGGATTGCTTGCGATGTTCGTCGGCATCGGTTCGCTGGTGGGAAATTGGCTCGATCAATCGTACGGCTTTCACGACTCAATCTATCTCGCAAGCATGCTCATCTTTGGCGGTTTCGCACTCATTATTTTCTACTTCGTCGCCGCGAGGAAAATGAAACAAGAGTGATGAGAGCACCGCATGAAGTGACTGAAAAGGTCGGGTGAGCAATCCGGCCTTTTTTGTTATGTTGGGATTACTTTCGCCGAAAGCTCTGGCGCAGCAACGCCACACTCTCGTGCGGGTGAATCTTTTTGAGAGAAATGCGTATCTTAGCATGGTTCCCGACGTCGGCTGGGCCGTTCTTCCACTGTCACATCATAAGGCTTCTTCCATGAGAAAGCATTTCACGTTCACTTTCCTTCTCCTTCTCTTCCTTTTTCCCTCATTCGTCCTTTC
>JBBTCR010000050.1:0-3141 GCA_038043105.1 Bacteroidota bacterium | reverse complement strand
TTGCCGGACGTTGAAAATAGAATCACTGCAGGCGACATCAAGGCGCTGTTTGAGACACGCGTCCGTGAGATTCGCCCGCACTCCATCCTTCTTGAAGGCAAGCACGATACCGAAATTGCCAACGACGTTGTCTTCGTGATGATCGGTTACAGGCCGGACACAACATTGCTGAAGGAGGCCGGGGTGAACGTTGACGATACGTTGCAGGCTCCTGTGTACAATCATCAGACGATGGAAACGAGCGTGAAAGGTATTTTCGTTGCAGGCTCGATTGCCGCGGGGAAGCTTAACAACAAAATCTTCATCGAAAACGGCAGAATGCACGGGAAGAAGATCGTCGATGCAATCAAAAATGCTCGTTGATTTTCGGGCAAGATTTCGCTAGTTTTTCGTCACTTTTCCAACCGTCCCATCGTTCTTCGAAGCGAAAGGTAGCAAATGACCGAAGGCGCTGTCATTCAAATCATTGGTCCCGTTGTCGACATCGATTTTCCTACGGGAAAGCTTCCCGCCATCATGAATGCTGTCAGAATCCCTCGAGTGAACGTTGAAGGAGTCCAGGAGGATCTCGTCGTCGAAGTGCAGCAACAGCTTGGCGAAGATCGTGTTCGTGCAGTTGCGATGGACTCCACCGATGGATTGGTGCGAGGAATGAAGGCGTATGACACAGGTGGCCCGATCACCGTCCCTGTTGGTCCAAAGGTCCTTGGACGGTTACTGAATGTCGTCGGTCAGCCGATTGACGGACTTGGTCCTGTCGAGGCAAAAGCGCACTATCCGATTCATCGCCCGGCCCCCAGTTTTGATCAGCTCTCAACGCAGAGAGAGATGTTCGAGACAGGCATCAAGGTCATTGACCTGTTGGAGCCGTATTCAAAAGGCGGAAAGACCGGACTGTTCGGCGGTGCCGGCGTCGGGAAGACCGTGATCATTACGGAGTTGATTCACAACATCGCGACGCACCACGGTGGGTATTCTGTGTTTGGCGGGGTCGGCGAACGGACCAGAGAGGGGAACGATCTCTGGCTCGAGATGAAAGAATCGGGAGTGTTGGACAAGACTGCGCTGATTTTCGGCCAGATGAACGAACCACCCGGTGCACGTCAGCGCGTTGGCCTCACGGCCTTGACCATTGCTGAGTATTTCCGCGATGAGGAGGGAAAAGACGTCCTGCTGTTTATCGACAACATTTTCCGTTTCGTCCAGGCGGGTTCCGAGGTATCGGCACTTCTTGGCCGTATGCCTTCCGCCGTCGGATATCAGCCGACCCTCGGGACAGAAATGGGCGAGCTGCAGGAGCGGATCGTTTCAACCAAGAAGGGATCGGTCACATCCGTGCAAGCGATTTACGTTCCTGCAGATGACCTGACCGATCCTGCGCCGGCAACGACGTTCAGCCACCTTGACGCGACGACGGTCCTGAGCCGTCAGATTGTGGACAAAGGCATCTATCCCGCGGTCGATCCGCTTGACTCCACATCTCGTATTCTTGATCCGGCAGTCGTCGGCGAGGAACACTACTATGTGGCGAAGAGGGTGAAAGAGATACTGCAGACCTACAAGGATCTGCAAGACATTATCAGTATTCTCGGCATGGATGAGCTTTCCGACGAAGATAAGGTCACCGTTGCTCGAGCGAGGAAAATCGAGAGATTTTTGTCTCAACCATTTTTTACGGCGGAGGCATTCACCGGAAGGGCAGGGCGGTACGTGAAGCTGGAAGACACGATCCGCGGGTTCAAGGGGATCGTGGAAGGTGAGTTTGATGACCTACCCGAGGGCGCTTTCTGGATGGTCGGCACAATCGACGAGGTGGTGGAGCAAGCGAAGAAATTGAGGGCTGCGTAGAGTATTATGGCGGAGAAAACCTATAGACTTGAAATCGTGACTCCGAAAAAGGTTGTCTTCAGCGGCGATGTGACCAGCTTTAGTGCTCCCGGTGTGGTCGGAGGATTCCAGGTGCTGAGGAGTCACGCACCACTTCTGTCGAACATCGCGATCGGCGAGGTGAAGTTGACTGACGCGGCCGGGAATGAATTCCGGTATGCAACGAGCGGTGGATTTGTGGAAGTGCACGAGAACAAGCTGGTGATGCTTGCCGAAACGGCGGAGCGTTCTGACGAGATCGACATTACGCGCGCCGAAGCTGCCCGCGAGAGAGCTCAGGGGCGTCTCGCTGAGAAAAAGGCTGAGACCAATATCGAACGGGCACGCCTCGCACTTCATCGGGCGTTAAATCGTCTGAAAGCAGCAGCGCGGCAATAAGAAAAGCTCGAAGGCAGTTTAAGATTGAAACCCACTTGCCAGCCGCCAGTGGGTTTCTTGTTTGTCCGCTATCCAATCATCCATACCTGCTGGTAGGATCAGACTTCAATTGTTTATGTTACTCAAGTTGACCGGTTTGAGGAAGGGGTTAAAACCCCGATAAATTTTGGGCTTTTATTTGTCCACGCTCTAAAGAGCGTGGCTATTGCCCCGACCTTTAGGTCGGGGTGCGAAAAACCCAACAAAAACGCTGAAGGGCTTCAGCCCTTTCCAACAGAGGCGGTCAACTCGAGTATCTTAGTTCTGGACACTTGCATTGGATTCAGCGGTAAGGAAACGCCCCCCAGTTGACCACTATCAGAAGGATTGCGTGGCTCTCACTAAAGCAGATCGCCATTTTGAAAGCATCGAGACTTGTTTCGTTACTCAGTGGCTTGACATTCAAACGGAAACAGGCTACTTTCTGTCGTTCAAACAGCGGAACACAATAATCGATCATCCAGAAGGCGATTGCGGCAGCAGTATGCGATGCGAGGATAACCAAACATGCAACACCGCATACATTCAGACATTCCTTTGCGACGAACCTGCTAGAAGACGGCTATGACATTCGAACCATTCAGGAACTACTCGGGCACAAGGACGTGAACACAACCATGATCTATACTCACGTCTTGAATCGGGGCGGTAAGGGAGTGAAGAGTCCCGCTGACCGGCTTTGAGACAGGTGAGCCGGTCCGGTTTTATCCAGAAGCTGGATAGCACCCGTCGCCCGTTCGGAGATCGCGGATATCTGTCTGAGAAAACAGGTTTTAGGATGTATTGAGTTTTAGGGTTTATGCAGAAGGAAATCCCGCCAACCGGATTATCCAGAAA
>JBBTCR010000049.1:0-3701 GCA_038043105.1 Bacteroidota bacterium | reverse complement strand
CCGCCGTACCGCTGCCGTCGTCATTGGCTCCGGGAGCGTCGCTATTTCCATCCAGAGCATTGCTGGCGTGCGAATCATAGTGCCCGCTCACCACGATGATGCGATCCGCAGATGGGCTTGAGTGGTCCGGCTTCAAGGTTGCAACGACATTGACAACCTTGGTCGGTGAGGGAACTCGTGCTGACGGCGGCACGATTGTTTCGTGGAACTCCACGGCCATTCTCCCATCGCTCTGTTTTGAGAACCGCTCAAACTCGGATTTGATCCATCGGCGAGCCGCCCCGATGCCGCGCGTTTCGCTGAGCGTGTCCGATAGCGTGTGCCGCGTGCCGAAACTTACGAGCTTTTCAATCGTGGCTTTGATGTTCCTCGCTGAGATTTCCTTTACAATCTTCTCGACGAACGGATTCTTCTTAGGCGGCTGCTGGCCGAACGCAAACGCGGCAACAAACAAGCAGCAACCAAAGATGGAAATCGATGCTCTCATGCTTTGCCCTCAAATAATTGCTTAGATGATCCGTTGACGCGATGGCCTGATGACTCAATGGCCCGATGGCCCTGCGCCATAGGCGCATGAGCCTTTGGCTCAGATGGCGCGATGATCCGATCACCCAATGACTCGATCTCATCTCTTCACCACCTCCGGATACTTTATTCCGGCCGCGGTGTTAAACACGAGCACTGAATCGGCTTCGGAGATCTTGCCCTCCTTCAGTAGATGGCGCAGCGCTGCAAACGCGGCCGCCCCCTCGGGACATATGAACAATCCCTCCTTCTGGGCTATCTCCTACACCGTTGCAACGGTGTCCTCATCACTGACAGCAACAGCACTTCCACCGCTCTGGTAGATGGCATCAAGAATCAAATAATCGGCAAACGCCTTTGGGACACGTAGTCCCGAGGCGATCGTCATCGCTTGTTCCCAGAACTGAGAATCCTTTTTGTGCTCTTGAAATGCCTTCACGATCGGCGCACAACCGCTTGACTGGACAGAAATCATTTTCGGACGCTTGCTGTCAATCCATCCGAGCTGCTCCATTTCGTCAAACGCTTTCCACATTCCGATCAATCCGGTCCCGCCCCCCGTCGGATAAACGATCACGTCCGGTAACTCCCAGTCGAGCTGCTCCGCGAGCTCATACCCCATCGTCTTCTTTCCCTCGAGACGATACGGCTCCTTCAGCGTCGAGACGTCAAACCAGCCTGGATTCCTTTTGCGCTGCTCGTTCATACGCTTCCCGGCATCGCTGATATTGCCCTTCACAAGCTCAACGTGCGAGCCACAGACCAGACACTCCTTGATATTGATCTCGGGCGTGTCTTCTGGAAGAAAGATGTACGCTTCCATCCCTGCACGCGCGGCATACGCGGCAAGTGCTCCGGCCGCATTCCCTGCCGATGGCATGCAGACCGACTTCACTCCCAACTCCTTTGCTTTGGATATCGCCATAACGAGACCGCGCGCCTTGAATGAACCCGTTGGGAGTTGGCCTTCATCTTTCATCAACAGATGAGGCAGTCCAAAATCCCTTCCGAGCTTCGGCAGAGGAGTGAGGGGCGTCATTCGCTCACCGAGCGAGACAATGTTCTCCGCTCGTTCGATTGGCAGCAGCGCAGAGTACTTCCAGAGCGAAGGGAGCTGCTGCTGGAGAGCATCTTTTTTCAACGACGCTTTCGCGGCCTGAAGGTCGTATCGAGCTAGGAGTGCTTTGCCGCAAGACCGACAAACGTTCTGAAGTTCGTGTGGGGAATGACGATCACCACACACGCTGCATTCAAGGTGGGTTAAGAAGGTCATGATGAGTCCCGGAAAATTACGTTGCGCTCAAGTGAGAATACATATTGGATTTGAAACCACCTCGTGGTAAGAACGAAGCCAATGTAGAACGTGAAGGCTGGAGAATCAAGGTCAAAGTAGGTCGCTGCGAGCCTTTCTCAAAGTTGATATTCAAAAGCTTTTTCTCTAACTTGGCAGCCAGTCAGCAACAGAAACTGCTCTGAATCACTAACGTGAGGATGAAATGAAGAACCGTCTGCTGCTTTTTGTCAACCTTTGTTTGATTATCGCAGCCTCAACATACGCTCTCCCGCGATTCGCTAGTCGCACAAACCTCCCCTGTCAGAGCTGCCACGTGAATCCAACCGGTGGCGGAATGCGCAACGCATTCGGCTTGAGCTATGGTCGGGATGACATTACGATAAAGGCATGGCAAGAAGATTACGCGTTGAATGACTTCTCGACGCAGATCAACGATTTTCTCTCGTATGGAGTCGACTTCCGCTTCCTCGCGTTCTATCAGAAGTACAAGAAGCAGGGCGCAGCCGACGTCTCACGCACCTCGTTCTTCCCAATGCAGGCGGATGTCTATTTCAACTTTGCGATCTCAAAGAAGATCAACCTGTTTGTCAATCCGGCCTTTGGACCGTTCAATCGTTATGAGATCTTCGGCATCGCCAAGATCCTACCGGGAAACGGTTACGTGAAACTTGGACGGTTCACCCCACCGTACGGCCTCCGGCTTGATGATCACACGTCGTTTGTTCGACAGGCAACGCCGTTCCGAAATAATTCGGGTCAACAAACAGGGATGGAAATAGGCTTCAGTCCGGGTTCGATCAGCCTGCTCGGTGCGCTGACAAATGGCACCTCGGGAGACCGTGATGGCGACTTTGCCAAAGCAGTCCTCGGAAGAGCTGAAGGACGATTGAAGTTCGGTCCCCTCAACGCGAGGCTTGGAGTCTCGTCATACAACGACGTTTCCGGCGGCGAGAAGTACAACATGGTCGGAGGATTTGGAGCGCTCTCGGTGTTTGAGAAGCTTACGGTGGTTGCAGACGCTGAATGGATCAAGGGTAACTCAGCACTGATGAGTGTGAACGCCGATAGACTCGATCGGAACGCGGCCAACAAAGACCTCAAGCAGTTCGCGCTCATGCTCGAGGCGGATTACCCGGTCATTCAGGGATTCGATCTCAAGTTCATGTATGACTTCTTCGACCCCAACACAGATCTGAAAAGCGGCACAGTGGAGCGATACTCAGCCGGGTTCGAATTTATGCCCTTCAGCGGTGTTGAAGTGCGTCCCCTACTCCGCATAACGAAGGATACGACGACGCCGAACAGAGACTTCACAGACGTGCACGTGCTCTTCCACATTTACCTATAGTCCCCCTGGCAAGAGGATTGTGATCTGGGAGAAAACCTGAACAAGGAAGGAGCCGCGGATGAGGTCTTTTCGATTTATCATTCTCTGTGTCAGCACTGCTATGCTATCGTCCACCGCAGCCGGTCAAGCTCAGGCGAAGAAATCGCCAACCTTTTCAAAAGAGATATTTCCGATGATCAAGACGTATTGTCTCCCATGCCATCTCGCCGAAAATGAGAACCCAAGCCAGCTCGCACTCGACAATTATGAAACGCTCGTGAAGGGGGGAGAACACGGAAACCCCATTGTGGCGACCAAACCAAAGGAGAGCAATCTCTACCTTAAGCTACTTGCGGATCCACCATTCGGGAAACAAATGCCCCGCAGCAGGAAGAAGCCGACGGAACAGGAGATAAAAGTGATTTATGATTGGATTGAGGCGGGAGGAAAGAAAGACTCGACTGAGGTCAAGCCCAGTAAGTAAGACGAAAGACGGGAGACGTGAAACGGTCACCGACAACGTCCGGATTCTGACTTCTGACTGCCACCTCCTTA
>JBBTCR010000048.1:0-1415 GCA_038043105.1 Bacteroidota bacterium | reverse complement strand
TTGTCACGCATCTCACCAACGAGCACGATATCGGGGTCGTGACGCAAAATACCCCGGATGGCTTGCTCAAAGCCCATCTTCGGGCCGATCTTTAGCTGCCGCGCACCTTTGATGATGTACTCGACAGGTTCCTCAACGGTGAGCACATTCACCGTCGGATCGATGACCTGGTATAGGGCAGCGATCAGGGTCGTTGATTTTCCACATCCGGTCGGACCTGTGAGAATGACAATTCCCTGAGGCTTCGCGATGGCTTTGTAGAAGAAGTTTCGAGCAGGTCCTTGGAGGCCCAGCTTTTCCAGGTCAGTGATGACTTTACGGTCGTCCAGAACACGAATGACGCAGCTCTCGAACTTGCTCTTGAATTCGGTCGTCACGATGGGCATGATCGAAACACGGAAGCGGAGTTGGTGACCATCGATGACTCGCTGAATAAACCCGTCTTGTGTCATCTCCCGCTCGAACCGATCGACGTTCTTCGTTCGGTCCTTGACGACAGCCATCACAGCCTCCGGCATGGTACTCTCCTGACAGTGCCAGACTTGCAGGTTGCCGTCAACTCGGAACATGAAGTACGTCTTGTTACCTTCCGACGGCAGAACGTGGACGTCACTCACTCCTCGGCGAACAGCCTCTACGAGGCACCCCTCAAAGAGGTTGACGAGCGCACTCTTGCTGATTTCGGCTTCCAGGGCCTGCTCATCAACAGCTTCGTCTGATGAAGATCCATCGTCGACAGTCATCGCTTCATCCTGCTGAAGGAGCTTCAAGAATTCGTTCTGTGCGGGGGCAACCTTTTCCATCAGTCCCTGAAGATCCTTCAACCGCACATAACAAATCTCATACTTTTTGACACTGAAGCTACGGGCGACAATCGGGAGGTTGCGATCGGTCGGGTCGGCAGCGACGATGATGAGCTTATCCGGCTGGCGTTCGTCGTACTTGAACGGGAGCATCTTCGACTGAACCATCATATCCCGCTGTTGCTCGGGGAGACCATCAACGAGTTTCTTGACAAAGGCGATGCGTCCGTCATCGATTTTCTCGTCGGTCAGGTAGATTTCCCTGAACGCGTAGAGATTCGCCACTTCGCGGAAAACGGAATCATGATCCGCACCGAACTCAGAAACGAGGATCTGGCCGAGGTTCTTGCGGTTCTTCTTGTTCTCGTCGGAGTCCTTCATTTTCAGGGACTTCTCAAGCGTCTCAAAATCGATGATACCCTTTTTCAACAGAGTATAACCGATCTTATCAGTTATATCAATTTCCGGCATAGGTATTTTCCCTCACCAAGACTTAAGGAGATCGATGTCCGAACCTAATCTGTGAACGTCAAACGCTAGTGTCTCGACTCGCAAGCTCCTTTAAGCCAAATGCTTACCCGCCAGACCCGCCCGAACCGCTTTGGCGGGCGG
>JBBTCR010000047.1:0-3297 GCA_038043105.1 Bacteroidota bacterium | reverse complement strand
GGAATGGTGAGTGTCTTCATAGGGGTGTTGCACTCGTTCTTGGACGCGAAAAGAGGATACGAGGTCGTTCGGTTCGACGTTCTGGTCGATGAGCAGGAGGATGGATGATCAAAATAGCCGTTGATGAATACCTGCACCTCAGAACGCTGGAGGTTCATGACGCTGACGAGTTGTTCGCGCTCACGAATTTATGCCGCAGCTACTTGCGCCAGTGGCTGCCTTGGCTCGATGTGACTCAGAGCGTCAGCGACACGCGTGCATTCATCGAGTCCTCGTTGCGACAGCTCGCCGCAAACGCCGGTTTTCAGACGGGCATTTGGCAGGCTGATCAACTGGTTGGAGTGATCGGTTATCATCACCTCGACTGGATGAACCGTACCACGAACATCGGCTATTGGCTGGCGGAGCAACACCAGGGCCGAGGCATCATGACGAAATCGTGCAGCGCGCTGGTTGAGTATGCGTTTGAGAGCTGGAGCATGCACCGCGTTGAGATTCGTTGTGCCATTGGGAACCTCAAGAGCAGAGGCATTCCCGAGCGACTGGGCTTCCGTCAGGAGGGCGTAATACGGGAGGCGGAGTGGCTGTACGATTACTATGTTGATCACGTTGTCTACGGCATGCTTACACAGGAGTGGGAAAACCTCCGGCTTGTGAGGGCCGGACAGCTCGCCAAGGTTTTGTCATAGGTCTATCTTGTGGAACTAAACATTGTGGATGGTCGCGAGTGGAATTTCCGATAAGACGCTTCATGTCACCAGACTGGCAAACTCCCGAAAACATTGATTTCCTCTCGCCGGGGGAGATGCGCACGCGCTTGTTGGAGGCGCAGGAATTCAATACGCGTGTCAATATACTCAACGATCTCTCATTGAAGATCGATGCCGCTCGCTCGCGCGAGGAAATCATTCGGATCATGAAAGAGGATGTGAAGCGGTTGATCGACGGTGAGTGCGCTTTTGTGAGCTTGCTGAGCCAAAGCAAGTCGCATTATGTCATCAGTACCTTATCGCCGTTGATGGATGCGATTGAGCTCGACCACAAGCATTTCTCCGTCGATGTTGGGATGCCAGGTTGGGCGATTCAGAACAACGCGGGCATCGTTGTCGACATCGATTCCGCCCCCGCGTTCCACGCGGCGCTTGAGGGGAAGCTGAAGGATCTTGGGATCAAGTCGCTCCTTATCGTTCCGGTGCAGACACACGAAGAAATGCTCGGCGCCCTGTTGTTTGGATCTTCCAAGCCAAGCGCGTTCCTTGATCCCGACTTGTGGCTGGCGCAGTTGCTGAGCCTCCAAATTGGCATCGCCCTGCGACACACGAGTCTGCTCGAGCGGGCGCAGAAACGCGTGGCGCAAATCGGTCTCGTCAATGAGGTTGGGAGCAAGCTGACGTCAACTCTCGATATCGATGAGCTGTTGAGCTCGGCGTCGGACGCGATTCAAAAGAACTTTCAATATTTTGATGTAACGATTTTTCTGGCCAACTGGGACGAGCATGACCTTGTCCTTGCTGCACACTCTGGCAATTACATTGACTTCCTCCCGCACGGGTACCGGCAGAAGATAGGGCAGGGTATCATTGGCTGGGTGGCGGAGCACGGACAGTATGTCCTTGCGAACGATGTGTCACTTGACTCGCGTTACCTCGCGTACCAGTATCATAACACGAACTCCGAGCTCGCACTTCCCATTTTGATCGAAAATGATGTAGTCGGAGTGCTCAATGTGGAGGACACCAAGCTGTACGCATTTGATCAAACCGACGTCGTCGTGCTCAAGACGCTTTGTGACCAGATCGGGAGCGCGATTCGGAATGCCAAGCTCTTCGACCAAATCAAGAAGAGCAATTTGCGCCTCGTGGAACTCGACAAGCTGAAGACGGACTTCGTTGGCATCGTTTCGCACGACTTCCGAACGCCTCTGTCGACGATCATGCTTGCCGCCAAATCGCTACTTCGAAAAGAAATCAGTGCCGACCGGCTGCGTGAGTACCTCACCATCATTGTCGACCAGGCGAGCAAACTGAGCAAACTTGCGGAGGACACGCTCTCCATTGCCAAGATAGAGTCGGGGCAGCTCAACTACCAATTCAAAATCGTCAACGTCGAAACGATTATCCAGGAAGCGGTCTCGATGGTCAAGATCTCTGCCCGTCACTCCTTCAATTATTCCGTCGATTTGAACCACTCGTACGTGCGGGGGGACCAGAACAAGCTGCGGCAGGTGCTGCAGAACTTGATCTCGAATGCCGTCAAATACTCACCGGCGGGAGGATGTATCACCAGCACCGTGGGCCCACATCATGGTCAACCTGATGAGGTGCTCTTCTCCGTCGGTGACGAGGGGCTCGGCATACCAGAAGAATACATCGGCAGGCTCTTCCAGAAATACACGCGAGTCGATTCCGGCGAAGCCGGCAAGATCAAAGGGACAGGATTGGGTCTCTGGATCTGTCGGGAAATCATCAAGGCTCACGGTGGAAGAATTTGGGTTGAAAGCGAAGTTGGAAAGGGGAGCGCATTTAAGTTCACGGTGAAGAAGGGGAATTAAGAGAAGGACGCTTGCAAAGCTGGCCCTCTACGATGATGAGAACCGGAATGGATTGAAGTTCGTCTCTCGATCAAACCAATCGACTCCCTCCGCCTTCTTCAACTTCCCCACGACTGCGTACGTGATCGGTGTGAAGAGAACCTCAACTCCGCACTTGAAGACATAGTTCGAGACGGCAACTGCTAGGAGCATCCCGGGTTCCAGTGTGCCGGTGAATGCGATCGCCACGAACAGCGCTGTATCCGCCCCTTCACCCACCAGCGTTGAACCAATCGTTCTTGTCCACAGCCACCTTCCGTTCGTGATAAGCTTCAGCTTCGCCAGGACGAAGGAGTTTGAAAACTCACCTGCCCAGTACGCGGTCAAGCTTGCCAGGACGATCCTTGGCGTAAGACCCAGGATCTGCTCGTACGCTTGTTGGTGTCCCCAATCGCGTGCAGGCGGCAAAGCTCCTACCACCGCAAAGATCAATGACATCACGGCGGCTGAGAGAAAGCCGAGCCAAATTACCTTTCGCGATCGCTGGTAGCCATAGACTTCAGTGAGAATGTCGCCAAAGATGTAGCTGAGCGGGAAAAGGAGCGTCCCGCCGTCAAATGTGAACCACACGAGGTCAACGATCTTCGTCGAGGCCACGTTGGAGATCAAAAGCACGGCGACGAAGAATCCGGTGATGGTGTCGAGGTACCTGTACGAAGGAGGGGGCACGTGATGCCGTCCGAGAAAATGAAAACCTCCGGGATCGG
>JBBTCR010000046.1:0-1194 GCA_038043105.1 Bacteroidota bacterium | reverse complement strand
CTTTGAACCGTTGCATGGTTTCCTGAAAATATTGCTGACGTTCACAACAATTATGGCCAATCTGAGACGATTGAAAAATCATTCCTTCGAGGATTGCAGGATCGTCTGCCCGCGCCACATCTCGGCACCGGTCAACCCCAACAATCCGCACCAAGGCATCGTATAAATCAGGATCGTATCCCTGCCACTTCAATGGCTTTGTCAAATAGTTGATACGTCCGCCGTCATTTCGACCGTCCGAATCGGTGAGCATCCAACATATACCGGTGCCGAGAGAGCCGCGGTTCGTCAGAACGCGTAACAATCCGTACTTTCTATAATCATTTTCATCGCCGAAATATTGGTTCTTCATATCTCAAGTGCGTCTAACGCTCCGCTTCAGCTGCGGGCGCTCATGCCTCACAAATGGCGAGCCGTCAGCTGCAAGCGGTAGTTGGGCAGCATTATCCAGTCTTTTTGATTTCTTCCTTCACCAGGCGACGCACAATCTCTTCAAGCGACTCCTTGTGTTGCTGAATAAACTCCCGCAACGCATTGTTCATCATCGTCTGGTAATTCCCGCCGCCTCGGGCGTGAACCTGACGGCGAAACCAATTAAGAACGTCGTCGTCGATCCGAATCGTGATCCGGGTTTTCCCGGCCGGAAGGGGATCGATGGCTCCTCGTTTGCCGCGACTGAAATCATATTCTTTTTTCACTTTGCTCACCTCTCGTATTGGTTGCTCTCCTGTTTGGTTGCCTTTCGAGCAGATATAATCCGGATCTTGTCACCTCGCCATGTGTACACCACGACCAAGACGCGGCCAATTTGATCCGCACCCATCGTGACAAACCGTTCTTCCTCGGAAGATTCGTCCCCGACCGTGATTGCCGCGTCGTCCTCGAACACAATTACTGCGTCAGCGAAATCGATCCCATGGTCTCGAATATTGGTCCGCGCTTTCTTGGCGTCCCATTCATATTCCATAAACGATATCGTATGCACGTATGTGCATATTGTCAATGGTATTCATCATCGTGTCGTCCATCACCATATTTCTGGCACCATTTTTTATGTCTGCCTAACGCTCCGCTTCAGCTGCGGGCGCTCAGGCCTCACCGATGGCGAGCCGTCAGCTGCAAGCGGTAGTTAGGCTCCTTAAAACAGATCAAGTTGAACCTTGATGGCCTCCGTGATTTCTTTCATGTCCTCGG
>JBBTCR010000045.1:0-1931 GCA_038043105.1 Bacteroidota bacterium | reverse complement strand
CTGGCTAATATTTGTGAGCTGCGTGCGTTCCGATGCCAAATATTGCTCTAAGGACCACCTGGCTGAAATTACGATCGTAGTTCCGATTTGTGTATTGATATTCGAGAGCAAGGATTTGAAACTCTGTCGGTTGGAAGCGAAGCAACAATGAGGCCGCTTGCTCTTTTCGACTCCCGTCTTCGGGGAACCCGGAGAAATCGTACCGTGCACCGAGAAACCAACGTCTCTCGAATTGATATTCGACGAGGGAAAATCCACCGTACGTCCGCACGATTTCCATGTCGCTTAATCTCATGTCGGCAAAGAGTAGCTCACTTTGCCAAGTAAAAGATTTGAGCACATTATAGCGAAGAGGTTTCCACTTATACGTAAGGTCAATTCCCCCCACTGACGTCGAAAAACCAAGGCGATTGGGACCATTGAGTCCCGAGAAACCAATCTCCAGCGTAGAATTCTGACTCAAATCAAAGAAGTTCTTAAGATGGCCTACGTACAGCAGCTGGTTGTCTTCGCCCGGTACCAATGAGGCATTCGGTTCCGATCCCACTCGCCCAACTTCAAACGTTAGTTCCTGGTAAAAATCGTACGGATTAGGCACGAGCCAACTGACTGAGGCCCCCTCCATAAACATCCCCTCACTATCAAAGTAATTGTTAATCACTTTGGGGAAATCAATAAAACTGAAATAATGGGGATGGAGAATATTCACTTTTCCAAACACTGGCTTGAATTTTCCCAGTGTCAGCTGAAGCTGGTAGGGGAGCGAAAGCGAAGTCAGTGTGGCAACTTCAAGTTCGATACCCAGTTCTCCGGTGTTCAAATCCTTTCCGAAGGAGAAGAGGAATTCTGCCCGTGCGTAGGGATCCACGACCGAAGCGACTTGGAACTCGAGTTCGTTCAAATATGTTTCAATTTTCCTTTTCCCAAGAGACGTGTAGGATGATCGGAAATCTCCAATCGCGCTCACATCTGGATTCATAGAGAGTGCTGCACGGGGCGCCAGCTGTGGCTGGATCAGGGAGGGCGCTTGTTGCATTGACCGCTGAAGTTGACGAAGGAGAAGCGAATCGGCAACAGCGGTTGAGTCTGTTTGGGCAATCGCGTCGCTGCCAACCAGACACAAAACGAAAAAGAGGATCGAGATGATCCTGAACAATTTCATACGGCTCACCTCAAGAAGGAATGTTTCAGTGAAATCAAAAAGCTACGGATCGAATTCGAGGAGAGGCTGTCTTAAGAACACGGCAACGGCGGGCCCCGTTTCGGGCATGAGACGTTGTGTCCTGACTGGCAATCCAAGTGGTTGGTCGCAAGCTCGCCGACGACGACGGGAACCGTGCAGAGAGTTTTCATCGGCGCAAATATCGCCGCAAAGAGAGACGCGCGAACGCAGAGGAGACAGGTGTGTGATGGTGGGATCTTTTGATGAACTTCATCCGCCCCGCAACCGTGAGCTTCGAGTTTCGCTGGCGAGTTGAAGTTTGCAGTGAAGGCATGACTATGCGCGACGTTTAAAGCAAACCCCGCACCCAGGTGCAGAACGATCAAAAAGATGGCTGAAAGGATTTTCACAGTATTCGTCATGCGCGCTTAAAAGTACGAACGTCAACGCTGAGATGCAATAATTCTTCCGATTATTGCATCTCAGGCAAACAACAGCTAACTTTGTCGAAAACGCTCGCCGGACTATCATGAAAACCAGATTCCTCGCCATATTGTTCCTGCTTCTGACGTGCAGCGCGATTGCCCAAACGAACCCTGAGCTCGTCGTCGGTCAGCCGGCTCCAGACTTCTCCCTCCCCTACGCCACCAAGGATTCAATTTATCGGGCGCCGCTGACACTCTCGGAGCTCGTTGGGAAACGCAATATCATTCTCGCCTTTTATCCAGCCGATTGGAGCACCGGATGCACGAAAGAGGTTTGCACCATT
>JBBTCR010000044.1:7836-8367 GCA_038043105.1 Bacteroidota bacterium | reverse complement strand
CTCGTGGGCAAATCAGATATGGTGACGGTCGGCGTGGACGACTTTGCCCAGCGATTCATTGGCGGCATTGATGCTATAGATCTACCAGTCACTGGCCGGCCCGTCAGCCAAGGGCAGGTGCTTTCCACGCTTCGCCGAGGAAGTAGGACGCTTGCTCAGGTGGCGCCCGTCTCCGGTTTCGTGGTTGCGATCAATGAGAAGTTGGCTAACCGCCCATCATTGCTAAACGACTCCCCGTACGATCGAGGGTGGACTGTGAAGATCTCTCCGACGTCATTGCGCCTCGAATTGCGAAACCTCCTGAAAGGAATTGTTGCCGAGCGTTGGATGGAGGCTGTTCGGGCGGAGCTAGTTCACTGGTTTTCACCTCGCTTGGGAACCGTTCTCCAGGATGGAGGAGGTCTGATCGAAAACATCAGTGATCTTGTGAGTGACAGGGAGTGGGAGCAGTTGGTGAACGAGTTTTTTCCGCTTGTTGTGTCAACCAGAATCAATCTGAAACCATAGTCGAAAAGGAGCGAACACCATGAC
>JBBTCR010000044.1:0-7826 GCA_038043105.1 Bacteroidota bacterium | reverse complement strand
CCTGTTTCTCGTCGTTACCATCGTGGTTTTCCTAACTATTGATGCTGTCGTGCGCCGCGCGAGAGCAAAGCGAGGCGTACAGCCTGCGATGGCGTTTCCTGTCCCGAAGGCGCAAACCTATCCGGTGCGAATACCGGATGGAATCTTCTTTGCTCGATCCCACACATGGTTGAATCTCTTCCCGTCGGGGAAAGTACGACTCGGCGTCGATGATTTCGTGGGCAGGTTGCTGGAGAAGCCGGTCATGACATTTCTCAAAGCTATTGGAGAGTCGGTTAAGAAAGGTGAGCCGATCCTCGTTCTCAAGGAGGGCGATCGTTCCCTTACGATCCGCGCTCCGATGGATGGTCGAATTCTGGCGCGAAACGACGCGATGGAGCATCGGCCCGAGTTGCTCAAGGAAATGCTGTTCACCGACGGGTGGGCCTATACCATCAAACTGCAGCATCCGTCCGAGCTCCGGCAGATGTTGATCGGTGAAGAAACGCGCAAGTGGATTAGCGGAGAGTTCAGACGCTTGCGGGACGTCTTCGCAGGTGTGACGGCCAACGGGGATCTCGTTCCAGCGCTCCTGCAAGATGGTGGACCACCCGTTGCCGGGGTGATGAAGCAGCTGAGCAAAGATGTGTGGCAGCGCTTCGAGGATGAATTCCTCCGATAATCGCGACCAACTGGAATCTCGCTTGCGTTGGAATCCAAATAGGAACTCGAGAGAAGTACGAGTGAAGAGCAAAGCCACGGCAAGCGGGACATAAGAAGGAATCTACGCTATGGACAGAAGAAGCTTTGTAAGAACATTAGGTGCGGTAGGTGGTTCCCTGCTGGCAGTAGACACACTCAAATCTGAGGAGTCGGGCAACACAAAAGAGTTGTATGGCATTCTGATCGATGCGACGCGCTGCGTGGGATGTAGAACGTGTGAGGAAGTGTGCGCATCCGCTCATGGTCTACCAGTTCCTGACACATCAGACATGTCCGTTTTCGATAAGCGACGAGAGCCGACAGAGACACAGTGGACGGTTGTCAATCGCTTCGAGACAACGGCTGGTGAACTGTTTGCCAAGAAACAGTGCATGCATTGCGTTCAGCCGGCCTGTGCATCGGCCTGTCTCACCAAGGCCATGTACAAAACAGAGAACGGACCCGTCATCTGGCGCGAAGAAAAGTGCATGGGGTGTCGGTTTTGTATGGTTTCTTGCCCGTTCGATATACCGAAGTTCGAGTACAACAGCGCCGTTCCGAAAATCCAAAAATGCGTCATGTGCTGGGATCAGGTTCGGGAGGGAAAGAAGCCCGTTTGCGTTGAAAACTGTCCGGCAGAAGCTTTGTTGTTTGGCAAGAGAAAGGAGCTCTTAGAAATTGCACGATCGCGCATCTACAGTGAGCCCGATAAATATGTTCACCACATTTATGGAGAATACGAAGCGGGGGGAACTGGGGTGCTCTACCTTTCCTCAGTTCCGTTCGAACAACTCGGTTTCAACACCGACATCGGAACAACATCGTACCCAGAGCTGACCACAGGCTTTCTCTACGCGGTTCCGATTGTCCTCACACTTTGGCCCGCGTTCCTGCTAGCGCTGAGCAACGCTACACGGCGAAATGAACCGGAAACAGAACGTGACGTGTGATAATGAACACTAACAACGGCACACTTTCTCGGTCGATCGAACTAACAAGGGCTTTCGCACGGTTCATCCTTAGCGAACTGAAACCCAAAGGAAGGCTCATCACGCCATTCAACATCGTTTCCGGTCTCATAATCCTTCTTGGTGTTGTTCTTCTGATTGTCCGTTTCACGAAGGGGTTGGGTTCCATCACCAACCTTTCGCAGGATTACCCGTGGGGATTGTGGATTGGCTTCGATGTTATTACCGGCGTAGCCTTCGCCGGAGGAGCCTATGTGATAACTTTCATGGTGTACGTGCTTCGCCTTGAAAAATACCATCCCATTGTTCGTGCGACCGTTCTCAACGGTTTGCTTGCTTATGTTTTCTACGCGGGAGCACTCTTACTGGACTTGGGGAGACCATGGAACGTCATCAACCCGATCATTGGAAATTCATTTGGCGTCAATTCTGTCCTCTTTCTCGTTGCCTGGCATTTCATGCTGTACATGATGGCCGAATTCGTGGAGTTTTCTCCCGTTATTGCCGAGTGGCTCGGATGGAAGCGAATCCGGAAAATTCTCAGCGGTCTCACCCTAGGGGCTGTGATCTTCGGGATTACGCTCTCGACTCTTCATCAATCCGGTCTTGGTGCGCTCTATCTTATGGCGAAAGGAAAAATCCATCCCCTTTGGTATTCGGAGTTCATTCCCATTTTGTTCTTCGTGTCGAGCATTTTCGCCGGCCTCTCGATGGTAATATTCGAGGGGACAATCAGCCACAAAGTATTTAGACATCGGCTGAGCCGCGAGCACCGTGCGTCTCATGTCAACATAGTTTTGGGCCTTGCAAGGATTTGTGCTGTAACGATGTTTGTGTATCTCTTCCTACAGACTTTGGTCTTCGTTCATGGGAAGAATTGGACGCTTATCAACACTCCTATGGGATATTGGTACCTCACAGAGATCGTGGGGTTTGTTTTGCTTCCCTGCATTCTCTTTGTGCAGGGATTGAGACGAATCAATATGGCACTCATTCGGGGCGCATCGATCCTCGCGTTGTGTGGAATCATCCTCAACAGGCTGAACATTTCGATCGTTGCGTTCAAATGGTATGAAGCTGTGCGATATTACCCAACATGGATGGAAATCGCAGTTACACTTGCTGTTATTTCTGCGGAGATATGGGTCTTCAGATGGATTGTCAACAGGATGCCGGTCTTGACCGAGCCGCCGGGGTGGGCTGAAAAAAATCAAACGAGAGAGGAACAATATCCAACAATCACAAAGGAGATGGAAGCATGGAGGGTTCCACTTACGTAGATCTCTTTGCAACGAAAGGCATCGAGTACTTGCTCGTAATCGGCTTTCTCGCGATCTTTGTACTATTCTGGAGGTATATCAACACGCCAATCCAAGCTTGGGTTGTGCCCGAGACAGCCAAGAGGACCATTGCTCTCACTGAGGGATGGTTCCACTTGGCTGACGGGTACTTCTACCATCAGGGTCATAGCTGGGCTGTCCCCGAGGGAAATGACGTCGTGAAGGTTGGCATAGATGATTTTGCACAGAAGCTGCTCGGAAGGTTGAACTCGATCACGCTGCCACAAATTGGGGAACAGGTGCAGCAAGGGGAAAAGGGATGGGAACTCAGAATCGACTCGAAGTCCCTTCCGATGCTGTCTCCGATCGACGGCGAGGTGTTGAGCATCAATGAAGAGGTGCTCCGGTCACCTGAGCTGATAAACCTGGACCCTTATGGCAAAGGATGGCTAATGAAGATTAAGGTCCCCCAGATGAAAGCTGATCTCAAGAATCTTCTTTCTGGAAGAGTAGCAAAAGCATGGATAGGGGAGACAGTGAACGCGCTTCGCCAAAGAGTTGATGGCAGTCTTGGGATCCTCTTGCAGGATGGCGGCGTACCTGTTCCAGGCATCGCGCGAAATATCTCTGAAGAGAATTGGTATCAACTTGCAAGAGAATTCCTGATGAGTTGAAGAGGTTTAGTACTTTGTCACATCCCAATGTGGAAGGATTGCAATGAGCGACTCTGATCGTCAAAAAAAGTATCCCTTGATTCCGCCAAGTGAGTTACGGTGCGTCTGGATGACGGCAGGGATTCTGTCGTATCAACTGTGCGAGCGTCGGTTTGATTGCGAGCACTGCCCGCTGGACTCCGCCTTGCGCATGCGATTTGCAGAGAAGATCTCACGTTTTCCGCCGGAGCATCGCGCAGCGGCAAGGATGCCTTGGAAGCACGAGCTGCATGGTGAATATCAGTACAGCCGGAAACATACGTGGGTGAAGATGTCGGATCACACGCTGGCACGTGTCGGCCTCGAGCCAGGCCTCGCATCGGCCTTGCTTTCTCCCAAAGCTGTGGTGTTGCCGTCCGTTGGCGAGCGTGTCCATCGGGACAGAGTGTGCGCGTGGGTTGTGATGGACGGCGGGACGCTGCCGATTCTCGCTCCCATTGATGGAGTGGTGAAGTCCACAAACGCCCAGCTTGGGGAACATCCTTATGTACTATGCGATGCGTCGCCGGACCAGGGGTGGCTCTTCGATCTCTCGACTGATCAGGGAAGTCTTGAGCGCGCTGAGCTACTCGGCATTGCAGAGGCAGCGAAGGCGTACTCGGCAGATGCGTCGCGTTTCCAATCGCTCATCGCGGTTGAGCTCACGAAAGGGGGAGCAACAGCAGGCGTGACGCTCGCTGATGGCGGTCAGCTCCTTCAGAGCGTCTCGGCAATGCTAGGCCCGACAAAATACTTCCGACTGGTGCGTGAGGCCTTCGGCTAGAATCGGACGCTGAGGACCAACAGCGCGATTGCTGCAGATACCTCAGGGATGCATTCCCATTTGTGGCAAGAGGCAGAGAAAAGCTTCCCAAGTTTGCATTCTTGAAAATGGTACTCGTAGCAATCGCGTTCTATTTTGCACCGCTTTTGTGGCATAGTTTCTGCCTTACGACAGCAGGTGAATTGCGGCCATGCGCTGGTTTGAAACCCTCAGAGGCCGACTCCTCGTCGGCTCACTGCTCCTGCTTGTGATTCTCTTCGGAATCTACTCCTACTTTTCTGTCCGTTTATACACCGACGAGATGATGTCGCAGGTACTGGAGAGCGCCAATCGGGTGAGCGATTTCATTAAGAGCTCGACGCACTACAGCATGTTGCTCAACCGCAAAGAGGATGTTTATCAAATCATCAACACGCTTGGCAAGCAGCCCGGGATTGAGGGAATCCGGATGTACAACAAGCGTGGGGTGATCACGTTCTCCACAGATGAGTCTCAGAAAGGTTCAGTTGTTGATCTCAAGGCAGAAGCATGCTATGGGTGTCACGACCAGGTGCGACCTCTTGAATCCGTGCCGGCGGGAAGCAGAACGCGAATCTACACCGGCGTTGACGGCCGGAGGATACTTGGGCTCATCAATCCCATTCGCAATGAGGCTCAGTGTTCAAACGCAGGCTGCCACTCCCATCCCGAGGAGCGCACCGTGCTCGGCGTTCTCGATGTGCGCATGTCACTGGAGAAGGTTGACTCGAGCATAGGCGAAGCGCAGTGGCAGCTGTTCATCGTGGCAGCAGGGTTTATCCTGGTTGTGGGGATGGGATCTATCATCTTCCTTTCGCATACTGTTCTTGGTCCGGTCAGAAAGCTCATCAAGGGGACTCAGGCGATCTCTTCGGGCAATCTTGACTATCAGATCGGGATCGACACCAAAGACGAGATGGGACAACTAGCGAATTCATTCAACAGCATGATGCAGTCGCTGCGCCGCGCCGAGAAGGAGAATCGTGAATGGGCGAGGACTCTCGAGCAGCGCGTGAGAGAAAAGACGGAAGAATTGAAAAAGATCCATCAGCAGATTCTGCAGATCGAGAAGATGGCGTCGCTCGGGAAGCTCTCTGCGACCGTAGCACATGAGCTCAACAATCCGCTCGAAGGGATCTTGACATATGCGAAGCTGATCGGAAGGAGGTTGCGTAAGCTGGCGACGAAGACGGATGAGGTTCAGCAAACAATCGACGACATTGAGCTCATACAGCGCGAAACAGACCGATGCGGTACAATTGTAAACAACCTCCTCCTGTTTTCAAAGAAGCAGGTGGGGGAATTCGTGCTCGTTCCGGTCAAGCAGATTGTCGATAAGGCCCGACAGCTGGTGCAACACCATTTTGACATTTCGAATGTTCGGTTTGAAGCAAATTTCCCAGAACAGGAGGTCTTGCTCCTGTGCGATGAAAATCAAATTGACCAAGCCCTCGTGTCTCTCTTTGTGAACGCGGTGGAGGCGATGCCTGGCGGCGGGAAGCTGCGCGTTGAGGTCACCCAGGGGAGTGGTAACGGCGATGTTAGCATTCTCGTCGAGGATACCGGCGTTGGCATAGCAGCAGACGACATCGAGCGCGTCTTCGAGCCGTTCTACACAACGAAGAAGAATGCCCAGGGGGTCGGCCTGGGGCTTTCGGTGGTCTACGGAATCGTTGAGCGACACGGTGGACGGATATCGGTCGACTCGACCGTTGGCAAAGGGACGCGGTTTACGATGAAGTTCCCAGGGACTGGTTCCAGGCCGCAGCAGGGTGAATTCACGTCCGTCAGTTCCTCGTCAGGAAATCCATCAGAATAGAGAACCAACAGCTCAAGAGGCAAGCAATGAATTCCATTCCCTCAATTCTGGTTGTTGATGATGAGCAGGTCGTGCGTGACTCGCTGTCGAAGTGGTTCCGTGAGGACGGATTTAAGGTGTCAGCAGCAGCCAATGCTGCTGAGGCCCTCCAGCAACTGCAAGTGCAGAAATGGGATATTATCCTCCTTGACATCAAGATGCCGGGCATGGACGGCATGGAGTTGCAGCAGCGCATCAAGGAGATCGACGAGGGTGCAACGATCATCTTCATCACTGCACACGCCACAATCGACACAGCAGTGAAGGCTTTGAAAGAGGGCGCATTCGACTACGTCACAAAACCTGTAGATCCGGACTATCTCTCTCACCTTGTTACTAACGCGCTGAAGCAACGCACGCTTGCATCGGAAAACATCAAACTCAAAGAGCAGATTTCTGAGTTCTGCAAGGCGGATGAGATCATCGGGGAATCGCCGCAAATGCAGAAGGTCTATGAACTGATCCAGACGGTGGCGAAGACGGACACCACGGTGATGATTCGTGGAGAAAGCGGCACCGGCAAGGAACTGATTGCGCGGGCAATCCACAGCAACAGCAATCGGCGCTATTTCCCGATCGTTGTGGTCAACTGCGGAGCGCTTCCTGAAGGGATTCTGGAAAGTGAGCTTTTTGGGCACGAACGAGGCGCCTTTACCGGTGCTCAGTACCGGCGAAAAGGGAGGCTCGAGCTTTCCGATGGAGGAACACTTTTCCTCGATGAAGTCGGCAACATTGATACGAAGACGCAGATGGACCTGCTTCGCGCGATTGAGACAAAGCAGTTCACAAGAGTCGGCGGCAATGATATCATCAAAGTCGATTTCCGGGTTATTTGTGCGACGAACAAGGACCTCGAGAAAGCCGTTGCGGATGGCACCTTCCGGGAAGATCTCTACTACAGACTGAATGTCTTTACAATCTTCATCCCCCCGCTGCGAGAACGCAAGGGGGACATTCCGGTGCTCGCAAACTACTTCGTCCAGAAGTACGCTCGCGCGATGGGAAAACCCATCACCTCGCTTTCCCCCGAAGCGATGGATACCCTGGTGCGTTATAATTGGCCGGGGAACGTGAGGGAGTTGGAGAACGCCATCGAGCGTGCTATGGTCGTTGGTAGACCACCGGCCCTTCGGCCCGAGGACCTGCCGTATCAATTGACGGAAAGGAATCACATCTTGCCTGCCGGCTCGCTTGCTGCGGTAGAGAAGGCACATATCGCGTCAATTCTCGAGCAGAACAAATGGAACATCTCTCGGTCTGCAGAAATCCTGCAAATCGACCGGGTCACGTTGTACAACAAGATTGAAAAATATGCTCTGAAGAAACCAAGCGCGGGATAGTCAAACGACCGTGGCTTCTGCAATTCATATCCTCAATGCCTCGACAATTGCAGATGAGCAGCTTCAGCAGCTTTCACGGAACGTTGCTATGGTTTTTGGACTACGGACATCCGTGACTCCGGCACCTCTGAACCTTGATCTTGCATTCGATCCATCCCGTCAGCAGTACAACTCCACTGCACTGCTTGTCCAGCTCTTCAATTCC